>NZ_RZRK01000010.1:0-20245 GCF_003997835.1 Mesorhizobium sp. M7A.F.Ca.CA.004.12.1.1 | reverse complement strand
GGCCCGAACAGATCAAATCGCTGATCGAGACCGAAAAACC
This sequence comes from Mesorhizobium sp. M7A.F.Ca.CA.004.12.1.1, assembly GCF_003997835.1. NCBI lineage: Bacteria > Pseudomonadati > Pseudomonadota > Alphaproteobacteria > Hyphomicrobiales > Phyllobacteriaceae > Mesorhizobium > Mesorhizobium sp. M7A.F.Ca.CA.004.12.1.1. The sequence goes on along the minus strand of NZ_RZRK01000010.1, from coordinate 20,205 downwards.
TGCCGCCGTGGTCGTCATGCTGGGTTCCAACGACCGCCAGCAGATGAAGGTGGGTGACGTGCGCGAGCAGCCCCGCTCTGAAACCTGGACCAAGGAATATGAGCGCCGGACCGACGCGTTCGGCAAAGCTATCGCGGAGGCAAAGGTACCCTTCCTCTGGGTCGGCATGCCGGCTTTCCGGGTGTCGAAGATGACCTCCGATATGCTGGCCTTCAACGACATCTATCATCAGGCCGCTGAAAGCCATGGCGGTGAATTCGTCGACGTCTGGGACGGCTTCGTCGATGAGAACGGTGCTTTCGTCACCAGCGGCCCCGACATCAACGGCCAGCCGGTGCGGCTGCGCGCCGATGACGGCATCAACGTCTCGAAGGCAGGCAAGCGCAAACTCGCCTTCTACACCGAAAAACCGCTGCTGAAGATCCTCGGCCTGACCGCGCCTGGAAGCGTGATTACACCGTCCGCTCCGGCGGGCGCACCTGTCGAGGCGCCGGCGCCGGCCGCGGCCCCCATCGTTATCGACCGCACCGCGCCGATGCTGCTCAGCGATCCGGCACTCGACGGTGGCTCCGAATTGCTGGGCGCGGCACCGCCGGCGAAGGCCAATCCGGACCTGCCCGGTGAAAAGCTTGTGGTCGAGGGCAAGGCACCGATTGCATCGCCCGGCCGCGCCGACGATTTCTCATGGCCGCCAAAGGCCGCGACCGATACCACGACCGCGATCAATCGTTAGTATCGCTGCACGCTCCTGGGTTCAGCGCGGGAGAACGCTCGACCCCATCAACGCCTCGTCGATCGAGCGTGCCGCCTGGCGGCCCTCGCGGATCGCCCAGACGACCAGCGACTGGCCACGACGCACGTCGCCGGCCGCATAGAGCCTGTCCACGCTGGTCTTGTAGTCGCGGTCATTGGCCTCGACATTCCTGGAGCGGCGGCTGTCGGTGGCGATCTTCATCTCACCGTCCAATTCCTTCGCCACCCCGGCCGCGGCCGGCCCGGCAAAGCCGATGGCGATGAAGGCGAGATCGGCACGAATGACGAATTCGGTGCCGGCGATCGGCTTGCGCTTGTCGTCGACCTCGCAGCACTTGACGCCGGTCAGCTGGCCTTCCTCGCCGATGAATTCGAGTGTCGCCACCTGGAATTCGCGCTCCGCGCCTTCGGCCTGCGAGGACGAGGTGCGCATCTTGGTCGCCCAATAGGGCCAGACCGAAAGCTTGTCTTCCTTCTCCGGCGGCTGCGGACGGATGTCGAGCTGGGTGACGCGCACCGCACCCTGGCGAAAAGCAGTGCCGACACAGTCGGAGGCGGTATCGCCGCCGCCGACGACGACGACATGCTGGCCGCCGGCGATGATCGGATGCGACGGCCATGCCACCGACTGAATCGGTTCGCCGCCGACACGCCGGTTCTGCTGCACCAGATAGGGCATCGCGTCATGCACGCCGCCGAGATCGTCGCCGGGAATGCCGGCCGCGCGCGGCGTTTCCGAGCCGCCGCAATAGAGCACGGCATCATGTTCGGCGAGCAGCTCGGCAACCGGCTTGTCGACGCCGACATTGACGCCGCAATGGAAGGTCACGCCCTCACCCTGCATCTGCTCGATGCGCCGGTCGATATAGTGCTTCTCGATCTTGAAGTCGGGAATGCCGTAGCGCATCAGCCCGCCGGGCCGGCTTTCGCGCTCGTAGACATGGACATCGTGGCCGGCGCGGCCAAGCTGCTGGGCAGCCGCCATGCCGGCAGGGCCGGAGCCGATGACGGCGACGCGCTTGCCGGTCTTCTTCTCCGGCGGATAGGGCCTGATATGGCCGGTTTCATAGGCCTTGTCGGCGATCGCCTGCTCGACCGTCTTGATGGCGACGGGAATGTCCTCGAGGTTCAGCGTGCAGGCTTCCTCGCAGGGCGCGGGGCAGATGCGGCCGGTGAACTCCGGGAAATTGTTGGTCGAATGCAGGTTGCGGATCGCGTTGTCCCAGTCGCCATTGTAGACGAGGTCATTCCAGTCCGGAATCTGGTTGTGGATCGGGCAGCCCGTCGGCCCATGGCAGAACGGAATGCCGCAATCCATGCAGCGCGCGGCCTGTTTCTCGACCTCTTTGTCGGACATCGGCAGCGTGAACTCGCGGAAATGCCGGATGCGGTCGGAGGCCGGCTGGTACTTGTGCACCTGCCGGTCGATTTCGAGAAAGCCTGTTACCTTGCCCATAGTCCAGTTCCTGCTGTCCAGATGGTGCGCCTGGCGACGCCCTGCAGCTGGATCAGATGGGGCATCCCGTCCACACATGGGCCGCACCAAGTTGCCCAAAATTCGACTATGTACACTTGCCGGGCTCAAAGCTCGTGAGGGGCTCGCCATGCAGCCAGTTCTCGACTCTAATCGAAGGAGCCGGGGACTCCATCTGCAATACCACGTTGCGGTCCAAAGCTATTTCCAAAGGTTTCTGCACGAGCTGGTTTCCTCTCAGAGACGGCACACGGGTTCAGGGAGGAGCGCATCGCTCGTCTTGCCCCATTGAGTGCAGTCACAGTCACTCAGTCTCAAAAGCCATGCCAACGCGCTCAGCGCGCAGTTAGCGCCCATTGCTTCGAAAAACCTCGTCAGTGCCCAGATGTTGGTTGTAATGAACCTGACATTTGTCTGACGCTGTCAGCTTTTGGACACGCGATCACGCGCTTCGTGCCGCCAGATGGCCAGGCCGAGCCCTGTGTTGCCAGCGGTCGCTTCGATGATTGTACCGCCCCGCGCGTGCCACGCTGTTCGGCATTAACGATCATCGACAACGCAATGCGATCCTTGATCGATCCGCCGGGATTCTGGCTTTCGATCTTGACGAAGCGACGACACCTGCCGGTATCGAATCTCTTCAGTTCGACGACCGGCGTCTCCCCAATCAGATCGAGCACTGACAAATGGCGGACGCAGGCGAGAGGACGCCTTTGTCGACGGTCGGCGGAACATCTCGAGGCTCATGCGGCTGCGGTCTCCAGAATGTCGGCATAGTGCCGTTGCGCAATATCGGGATGCGAGCGCAGTCGGCTCTTCAGCAGTTGCGGAACAGGGGATTGTCGGGGTCGCTGGCGGGGCACCCGCTTCGGCAGCCAGTTCAGGCGGCAGGTCAAGAAACCGTATGTCGGCATCAAGCCGCGCGCCGAAGAAGAAGGGAATAGAAACAGTGCCCTTCGAAAGACCCAGGGCGACGGAAATCATTGCATCGGGCGAGTTCATGCGCCTGAAGCAGCGCTGGCTGCAACTGCTTCATAGCGACAGGCGGGCGGAGACTCTAGCGGGGCTTTCGCCGCTTGGTTGATTGAGGCTCTCGACGAAGCCACTAAGATTCGGCGGCCGATAATAGCTTGCTGCTCATTGGGACGCCGACCAACGCCGGGATTGAGAAAGGCAACCCTGCCCCACAAGGCGGGTGTCACACGTGCGGTGCGTCCGCTCGTCGCGCCGGATGGTCTTTGAGACCTGGGTTCACGGCTATTCAGATGCACCCCTGTCGGCTTTTCGGTGCAGGCCGCCAGGCGGCGTGTTGCAGCAGCGGTAATTAGTTTGAGAGCGTGCGAGCACGGGCTGCATAGTGAGATCATTTGCCGGCGTGGGGACCAAGGTGTGGCGCAGCCTTAGAGAACTCAACACCGAGACCGGAGCAACGGAGACGGCTCTTTCGTCGAGACAGTTTAATTGGAAGGCCGAGAAGCACCGGCTGGGTAGCGTCACGCCGCATCATTCTTTGCGGAGCTGGAGCGCGCGGGATCGCTGGAGCGGCTGGTGAAAGCGGTTGCCGGGGCGCACGCCAACAACAACACGTGAGCTGGCGCCTCGTGTGGCAAAAGGAGGGGGCGAGAGCCCATGGCCTGCAATGAAGCGATCAAGCATTGCGATCGTGGAACCAAGCTGCCTAGTCGACCATCCGGACCGCGGCCTTCAAGCCAGCTCGCCTTGGAATCGGCCTTCCAGGAATCACCGTCAAGGCCGACTCACGACCTTTTCGCCATGAGCCGCGAAGAGGGCATTCCGCCGGAAGCCGATGGCTGCCTTCTCTCGTTCATCGACGGCTATGTGGTGAGCGGCCATGTGCCGGTCGGCACGGTCAACAAGCTCTTGACCGAGCGGCCCGACATCAAAGGGCATGACGCTGCCCGGCATGCCGATGGGCTCCCCCGGCATGAGTGGCACGAAGGAAGCGCCCTTCGAGATTCTCGAAATCCGAAAGTCTGACGCGACCGGCGGCATCTACGCCACGGAATAGGAGGCTTCGATGATGGAATGCATGAGCGGCATGATGATGTTCGGCACGGGCCTGGTGTGGCTGCTTGTCGTCGTCGTGCTCGTCCTCGGGACGGCCGCGCTGATCAAATACCTGTTCTCCAGCGGCGGCAAAGGAGAAGGGCGTCGGTCCTCTTATCGATGCGTGGCCGCGGCAGGCCTCGGATTGGTCTGGACATTGCCTTGGCTCGCCAACCGGATGGCCGCGCCCCGGCCGCGGCGATAGCGCTAGGCAAGACGGTTTTAGCCAGGCGAAGGTCAGCGCGATTGGAAAGCCCGCTGCCTTCGGGACGCATGCCGGCGCCGGGACCGGCCGCGGTCGTCGGCGGCGGCTACCAGAGCGACATGCCGGGCTTCGGGAATGTCCTCACCGACGAGGAGATCCGGGCCGTTCTGGCCTTCATCAAAAGCACATGGCCCGAGCGGGAACGCGCCTATCAGGCAGATGAGCCGCCGGGAGCGGGAGCAGACACAGTGAGACCAATCCTAGCCGCGGAGCCCTCGAACGCCCCCAACCGGAATGCATTGTCCATGAAAGCGAAACCGTCGCTTGCGATTCAATTTCTGGCGCTGATCCTCGGGACCTCCGCGCTGGCCCACCATCCGGGCGCCGATCTCGACAAGATGAGGGACAGCGCGGAGAGGTTCTTCCAGGCGATCGACGAGCAGGCCGCGCCGCCTTTCGAACTGGCCGACGCGGACGGAAGGGCCGTCCGCCTTCCGATCTCTCCGACAAGATCGTGGTGCTCTACTTCATGACGAGGTAACCTTGGAAGAAGAAGGCGACGGCCACTGGCGGCAGGATGGCAAGCACGCTGGCCGCAAAAAGCGGCCCATACTCATAGAAGCGGGCCGGTTCTGTCGCAAATCGTGCTTTTGGCCACAACTGGACGCTTTCGCGCGCTTATGGACCAGCTCACATGACAGGGCTCGACGTGCCCCGGGGTGGCGCCCTACTTCCACGCTCGCACTGTCACACTCCCGCCGAAAGGCGGGTTTAGTGAGTTATGGCAGTGACTGTGCCACCAGTCCAAACGTCGAGTTTCGCGGCAACTTCGACGCTTTCCTTAGCTGACTTGCCCAAAACCAGCGCGGCCAAAGCATACTGCTTGCCGCTCCCGATGGCATAATATTCACCTTTCACGGGATCACTTGGCAGCCAATTGCCGTCCAACAATACGGCTTCCCCATTTTTGCGCACTATCAGCGCCTCAAATTCAAAATTGTCGTCGTTGCGCGGCACAGGAATATCAGAAACATCCATGCCCTTCTCAACCCAGTCTCGAACGGCCTTTGGAATACCCAAGGACGAAGAGGAAACGCCGATGAGTGTGCCGTCGCATAAGCGAAACACCTTCGTTTTCTCACCGACGGATACTGAGTCAAAACCCAAGGCTCGGCCGTCGCCAGCCATGGTTCCGTTCCTGTAAGCTATTGTTGTCATTGGCACCCTTCTATCGCTGCATCAAACTTCAGGACCTTGCGCATGTCCCCTGTGTCAAGGTCACTGACCGACGGCCTATTTGCCTGATACACGATACAGGCTGCGCTCCTTGAGTTCGCGCACGGGTGGCCGTCATCTTGCCGCCTTCGCGCAATGCCTTGAACAGGCCGAGTCTGTCCCCCAGCGGGAATGACAACCACCTCCATGTCGTTGAAACGCAGGAAATCCGTCACTTTGCCTCGTCGGTAACGGGCGGAGCCGGAGCGGTCGTCACCGGGCAAGCGCGGTCGCAGTAGGTATCCTGGGCAGCCCGTCAGACATGGATGGCTTCGGTTGTGTCATGCGACTTCTTGTTGGTCGGTCACGTGTTTCCGGATAACCAGCATGCGCTGTGCCAAATGAGAAAACCATTTAAAGTCAATCCAGCAGATCTGACTGTATTCCGACATTGTCGGAAATTGGACATCGCCGAACGCGGGCGCTCGGGGCTTGTGATGATACTTGGGCGTGCTGCTTCGGAGGAGGGATGCGCCTCGTACCGGCCGCGAAGCCTTCCTGCATTTAAGGCGCCAGATCAATTGAACGCGATGCCGGGCAGCGTCGCAGCGGCTAAGCCAGCCACTCGCATTGCTCCCTGACAGGATGGTGCCGATCCTGCTGAGATCGCATGCTGGCGCGACGTTGCTTTGCGGCCACCGTCGCGCCTGCCCGTGAACTGTTCGCGCCTGTGCTCATGCTCGCCTTGACACCCTCGATGGGTCCATCCGGGATGGTCAACCATCCGGAACATAGCGGGCAGGCGGGCATCTTCACCAGCAGTCTCTGTGTCGCTCTCGTGGCGGCAAACAAGATCGAGGCTGGCGGGGTGATGATCAACGGTCCTCGAACCATCGATTTTGATCGCGGTGGCCGTTCAGTGCGTTCAAGCACGAGGCGCCGTTAGACGGCACCGCAGCATCATAGCGAAGTGCCATGCAGGACGACTCCCTGCAGCATCGTCTCGCGCAGCCAAACACTTGCCGGATCACTGTTGTGAACGGCCGGGCGTTTGACGGCCTGTGACGCGAAAAGGCAACGGAAGATCTAGCATTTATGGGGGAAATGTTTTTTCGGAGTGCTTGACCCGCAGGAAGGGCAGGGCATGACTGCCTATCGCCCGACCCGGCAAGGCCGCACTCATGACCGGCTGGGCTCGGTTAATCCTGCATGCCGCGCCCATGAGGTTACTTGTCCGGAGTGCGTCGAGCACAACGAGGAGATGTAGTTCACGATCTTTGAAAAGCGTGGTCAACCATCCAAAGTGTGGATGCCTTTCATCGAAACAAACGATTTCATCAATGTTCTGGAATCCTGCATGGGCAGAAGCACCTGATGGACACCGATGCCCCCACTGCCTCATGGCGTGGCGAGCGTCTTAAGAAACCGCCCGAAAGGAGATTTTTCATGCGCTCTACCGGGCAGTGGAGTGCTGGGAAAGGGAGTTGCAACTGACCGGCCATGTCAAACTGTCCGACTTCTTCCGAGCCTATGGACAGACCGGGAGACGCGCACGTGTAGCGGCTCACATCGTCATACTGCACCTACGCCACACACCGGCCGGACCTGATCCGGCTTTATGAGCATTGGGTTTTGTCAGTTGCCCAAGCGTGATGGCTTTCGCGACGCGGCGCGCCTCAGGAACTGAGCCGCGTCCAGGTCGAAACGCGGGAAAGAAAGACAGGAAACAGAATGGCCGATCAATTCGCAACGGACGTCATTGCCCTGATCAAGAAACGCGCCGAGTCGGAGAGCGGTGAGGGAATGCCTGCGTCATTCGTCGGCGAGATAACAATCGCCACGGAACTGGACGCGCTCGGGTTCGATTCGCTGGGTTTGGCGGACGTCCTCTGGGATGTGGAGCAGGCCTACGGCATCAAGATCGACATGAACACGGCCGATGCCTGGTCCAATCTCAAGAATGTCGGCGACGTCGTGGAAGCCGTCCGCGGCTTGCTTGCGAAGGAGGCTTGAATGGACAGGCGCGTCGTTATCACCGGAGTGGGCGGCCTGTGCGGACTGGGCACCGAGGCCGCCTCTATGTGGAAAGAGATGCGCGAAGGCCGCTCCGCCATCGGCCCGATCGCCAATTCCGAGCTTCATGACCTGGAGGGCATGACCGGCGCTGAGATCAAGGCGCTGCCCCAGCACGACATCAACCGGGGGCATCTCATCTCCATGGACCGCTTCAGCTTGCTCGCCGTGCTTGCAGCGCGCGAAGCCATGCGGCAGGCCGGACTTTCCTGCGACGAGGGGAATGCCCATCGCTTCGGCGCGACAGTGGGCGTCGGATTTACCGGTTCGTACGCAACAGAACAAACTTACCGCTCACTGCTTTTGGGTAGCGCAATCCGTGCTGAACTCTTCACTGGAGTAAAGGTGATGCCCAGCGCCGCTTCCGTCCATCTTAGCTTGAGCCTCGGCTTGCGCGGGCCGGTCTTCGGGGTGACCTCCGCATGTGCCTCGGCCAACCATGCGATCGCCTCGGCGGTGGACCAGATCAAGCTGGGCCGGGCCGACGTAATGGTTTCCGGAGGCAGCGACGCACCCTTCGCATGGGGCGTGCTGAAAGCATGGGAAGCAATGCGCGTGCTTTCACCCGATACCTGCCGGCCCTTCTCCGCCGATAGGAAGGGCCTGGTGCTGGGCGAGGGTGCGGGCATGGCCGTGCTGGAAAGCTACGAGCATGCCACGAGGCGTGGTGCCACAATTCTTGCCGAGATCGCCGGCGTCGGCCTTTCCGCCGATGCCTTCCACATTGCCGCGCCATCTGTCGAGGGGCCAGCGTCGGCGATGCGCGCCTGCCTTGCCGATGCCGGGCTGAATGCCGAGGACGTCGACTACCTCAACGCGCACGGCACCGGTACCAAGAGCAATGATCAGACTGAAACGGCGGCGATCAAGCGTGTGTTTGGAAACCACGCTTATTCGATGTCCATCTCTTCCACCAAGTCCACGCACGCGCATTGCCTCGGCGCAGCGAGCGCGCTTGAAATGATCGCCTGCGTGATGGCAATCCAAGAGGACGTCGTGCCGCCGACCGCCAACTATCGCGAGCCAGATCCCGCTTGCGACCTCGACATCACACCCAATGTGCCGCGGGAGCGCAAGGTGCGCGTCGCCATGAGCAACGCCTTCGCCATGGGCGGTACGAACGCAGTTCTGGCATTCAGGCAGGTGTAGAAGCCATGCAAGACGCCTCATTTGAGGTCACCTGTCGTATCTAGCTGCTTGAGGGGCGGGGCATTGTGATACAGGGAGGGCTGTGGGGTCCCTCCTTCTCGGCCTCGACGATGTGGGAGGAGCCTGTGCGGCGAAACGGGCTAGACGCCCCCAGGCCCAGAACTTGGGCGAAACCAACTCCCACCAAAGCACAGCCGCTTTAGTAGCCGAACAATGAAGCCTCGCTCGACGAGCCGCCGCCTCTACTGTCAGCGGCATCACGCGGTTGAAGCGAACAGCGCAGCGGCTACTGTTTCCCGCACAACTCGGACGGCAATTGGGACAAGTCCGCACATGTCGTCACGTAAGCTGAACGCCGCAGGTACAGCCAAATTGGGGGCGGGGCGTTTCTGCCGTTTTGATAGAATTCTATCAAACTGACAATTTTCCTTGCACGAATGCAAGGAGAGCTCGATTGACTCCCCTCCTTTCTTGTCAAGGATGGGTTTGCAGGCTGCGGTGCGGCAGAAGCCGGACAGAACGGCGACCGGTCGAGTAAAGGCCTGCGCAAACAAGCGCGCATATTGCGGGCGCCCGCACGGAGGAGAAGACGCTCGTCCTGGTGAAAGACAACGATGCTCAGGCGCCATTGCCATTTGCCGAGGGGGTCCGCGCGCCGGAAATTTCGAAGCAACAAAGGTGAGATCGAGAATGATGATGGCGAAATACAACACAGCTCACCGTCCAGTGCAGTTCTACCGGCGGGTGGCGGAGTGGGATGGGCTGCCAAATGGAACGTAAAAAGATCAGCAAGGAGATGCTTGGCGATAGTCAGGCGCTGCGCAAGCTGCGTGAGCACCTTGTCAAGGTGGCCAAGGCGAAGACTACGGTCCTGTTGCGAGGTGAATCCGGAACCGGCAAGGAGCTGGTTGCCAAAGCCATTCACGAGCTCTCGCCTCGCGCCAAGCAGCCCTTCATCAAGGTCAATTGCGCGGCGCTCACCGAGACGCTTCTGGAATCTGACTTGTTCGGTCATGAGAAGGGTGCCTTCACCGACGCGAGCAGTTTGCGCAAGGGGCGCTTTGAGGCTGCCGACAAAGGCACATTGTTTCTGGACGAGATTGGCGAAATATCAGGTTCGTTCCAGGCTAAGCTGCTGCGTGTCCTGCAGGAGCAGGAGTTTGAGCGCGTCGGCAGCAACCACACCATTAAAGTTGATGTTCGCGTGATTGCCGCAACGAACAGGGACTTGGAAACGGCAGTTCAACGCAAGGAGTTCCGGCAAGACCTCTATTATCGCATCAACGTCGTCACTTTACGCGTGCCGGCATTGCGCGAAAGGCGAGGTGATATTCCGCTCTTGGCCGCTCAGTTTCTCAAGAATTTCAATACTGAGAATGATCACACGCTGACCTTCGCTCCCGAAGCGATTGAGGTGCTAATGAACTGCGAATTTCCAGGTAACATCCGAGAGCTCGAAAACTGCGTTCAACGGACGGCAGTTCTGGCGACGGGTCCATCAATCCTCAGAACTGACTTTGCCTGTTACGCGGATCAGTGCTTGGCCGCGGCGCTGTGGAAGAACGGACAGCCGACGTCAGAGAAGTCGACTACGATCGAGCCTTCCGCCGCCTGTGCCGCCCCGCCCGTCGGCGACGGGCAAGCGCCGATAGGCCCTGCCACGACTCGTGGTAGGGTGCCCGATGCCGATACGGTCATTGCTGCCATGGAAAAGTGTGGCTGGGTGCAGGCAAAGGCGGCGCGCCTGCTCGGTTTGACCCCGCGCCAGATCGGCTACGTGCTGAGAAAACGCGGTATCGAGATCAAGCGTCTCTGAAACAACCCGCCGAGCAAGAGCTGGAGCAGGTCAAGCATTGGTGCTCTGGCGCCGAGCCCATCGGCCAGGCTTACGAAGTGGGTGTGAACAGCGCTGCCAAGATTCCGGCCGTGTGCTTTCTACCACCAGTCGTACTGGGGCTCTGCGACTGACAAACTAAAAAGGAGTAATCCTCTGGCGGGACCTGGTCGATACATTAGCTGATGGCTTACCGCTCGATATCACGCAATCTGAGATGGGCATGAAAGTGAGTTCGACCGCTGGACAGTTGCCGACTTCGTCAGGTATTGGCCCCTGCGACCGGTTGATCTCCGATATCCAAATTCTTGGAAGTTGGTCGAGACGAAACTGTCGCCCCGGCTCGTGACCGACCGCGCGCCCGGCAAGATCGAGTTACAAAGTTGCCGAGGCAGTTTGATGTGCGTTCCTGCATCACTGTACGGGACACGACCTGACGGGAGACTATGATGCGTAGCCAAAAAGAAAAGATGCTCGCAGGCGAGTTTTACAATGCGGCGGATCCGGAGATCCAAGCTGACCTGTTGGCAACCGGGGCTTGGCTCAAGCGGTACAATGATACGCTGGGGCAGACCACGGGGCATTGGCATGAGCTTTTGTCCGAGCGGCTGGGAGAGGTTGGGCGCGGAACGGTCATCCGTCCGCCCTTTTTTTGCGACTACGGATTCAATATCCGCATTGGAGCCAATGCCTACATCAACTTCAACTGCGTTATTCTTGACGTGGTAGAGGTCAAAATCGGGCAAGGAACGGCAATTGGGCCTGCTGTGCAGATTTATACCGCCGATCATCCACATGATGCCGAGCAGCGGCAGGCCGGCCTGCAGGTCGGGCGTCCTGTTCACATTGGCAGCCGTGTCTGGATCGGCGGTGGAGCAATCATTCTGCCTGGCGTCACGATTGGTGATAATGCAGTGGTAGGCGCTGGCTGCGTGGTCACACGAGATGTTCCCGCCGGGGCAAAGGTAGTGGGAATTCCTGCTCGCGTGGCCGACCCACATAAACAGGCATAATCAACCTCGTTGACCCTGGAGGTGCATGCGAACTGTCGAAACTGTGCCGAATTTTTGTCGAAGCCATTGAGCGCTGCATATGTTGTCGCGACTCGGGCGCTTCAGTTCTTTTGCCACGGGGGTCACAAGATCATGTGCGTAATGCCGCCGCAACGTGCTCACGTCCCGCAGCAGCGGACCCTTTCACATGGCCCAACGAATTCAGAGCCTACGTTGTGCTGCCACTAGCATTACTGCTCACGAATGTATTCCCAACTGAGTTTTCGCCCTTGGAGGCAAGCAGCGACTCACCAGCAATCGCCGGCCATTAATCCTGGCTAGCATCGACCCCGACGAGGCGAGCCGCGGCGTTGCGGATCGGCATGTCGATGACCGTGATTGCGCCTTCGGCAAGGAAACGACGTTCGTTTCTGGTCAGCGTAGCCGAATCGATCACCGCAAAATGTGGGCCAGTGGAGCGCTTCATCAGCTGTCTGGCATATGTGCGCAGCATCTGATCGTTGAAGCGGCAGCCCACGAAGAAAAAACCCCGGTTGACGCGCCGTTGCTTCACCGCGTCCGGGATCGGCGTCTGGATATCAATTTCGGTTAGGACTTCGACGTAATCGGAATCAGCCACGAGGAAGTTTGCCGCCGGCCTGACGCTGCCGTGCGGCGCATAGAGCACCGTCCTAGCCACTTGTTCGGCCTCGAGTTCTGTTCCTGACAAATCGTAAGTTCTCGTCCAGATGTTACCGATTCCGGTCGCGCGCGTCGTTCCTTGTATCTCGACAACGTCTGTTTGGCCGGCCTCTGCAAGGGCTGCTCGCATGGCGCCATCGTACCAGCTGTCGATGATGACAGACAGTTGAAGGGTTGCGAGCCAGGCGTGAAGAACGGTCGGCTCGGCGGGGGCTGCGAATATCTCCGCCATCCACGCTTGGAGAGTCCGACGATGTCGGCGCTGCTCGATAAACTGCGCGACCGACCACATATTGGTGCGAATCCTGGAAGGGGCAGGCGCCCGCTTGTTGAGGGCCGCGGCGACATCTTCAGGGGTGCAAGGTACAGGGGATTCCGGTGGGTTAAGCTGCAGAAGACCAGGACCGAGATAGGGGATCACTCGATCGGCCTTGAGAGCGCCGTTCAGCAGGTCAATCAGTTTTTTGGCAAAACTGCCCCGGACGACGACGAGATGGTCCCAGCTCAGCATCGTGTTCATACGCGTTTCCTCTCCGCCACTGAACCCACCGGCATCAGGCCCCGTCGGAAATCTTCATCGCCTCGACGGTGATCGGCAAACGCGTGTCGCGCGGAAGGTCGGGCAGCATGAGCCGCCAACCGTTCCTGAGCGTCACGGTCCCGCCCCATAAGTCAGCGTTCTCAATCTCGGTGATCGGCTCTTCGAGATCCTTCTTGGGGACATAAGCCGACAAGCCAGTAGCGGTCCTGCGAATCATTACTTTCATCCGGCTGTTCCCCCGTTGGAAATGCCTTCAGCTCCGCAGGGAACCTCGACTTTGTCGAGGCTAATGAGTTCGCGCGCTCGCATGCCGACGACCGTGCCACGATCGATCCATTCGACCGCATAGATGAAGAATTGCTGGAGAAAGGTTCCAATGTCGCGCACGTAGCCTTCGTCGCCCTTCCGCACGAGGTTTTCGCCGATCTCCTTGCCGGGATAGGTGCCGTCGTTTTTTATGTGGCGTATCGCACGGACCCGCTCACCCTGCATGAACCGTGGCGGTCTGCCGATTTCGACCTCCTGTTCGCGTCTGGACCACATGCTGTCCATTCCTTTCTCGAGGCTTTTGTTGTGGTCGCGGGTTGCAGGCGTCGTCGTGCGGCGAACCCGACCGTTTCGGTAGGAATCAAGCGGGAACGCAGGTTTTCGGTACCGGACAGACCGACACGCATTGCTGCGTATCGAAGGCCTCCTTGCATTCGGTGCACTTGTTTGGATCGATCACATAGGCGTCGCCCTTGAACTTGATCGCTTCCGAAGGACATTCGAACTCGCAGGCCCCGCATTGGGTACATTGGGATGCGATGATCTTTAAAGCCATTCTAACTCCTGGTTATCGGACGAGACGGCTCAGGCCGTCGCCGCTAGTGGTCTGATCCCAAACTCTGCCGCGTAAAGTGCGCTGACTGCGGTCTCGATGTAGTCATGGCCATAGGCGTCGGTTACGCGCAGTCCAACTCGCGAGAGTTGTTCCTTCGGGCGATTTCCGATCTTGGCGCATAGCACTATGTGTATGCCTTCGAGCGCTGCGATGACGCCCTCGAGGATGGCGTCTTCGCCCCCGCCTCCGAGGCAATACCGCTCGACCTTCCGATGCCCGACCAAGCTGATCCCTCTAGGCGAGACTTCATAAACCTGGAATTCCTTCGCGTGGCCGAAGTGTTCGTTGACCCGTCCACCTCCCTTAGTGGCCACCGCAACCAGAAGCGACTTTTCGGAGTCTGTTGCCTTGACCATACCGATGGCCTCGCTCCTCGCCGCCTCATGATCACGGCGCTCGTGTGCGACCACCTGCCGATAGGCCTGACGCTTGCCAGCATCGTAGGCGACATCGTCGGGAATACCGTCCAGCGTGAATTCCTGGCCACGATCTTCACCGAGCAGGCCGACAGCATCTGCCCGGCACTGCCGGCAGTGGCGCATCAACTTGGCGCCACCTTCAAGTCGATCCTGAAGAGCCATCATCTCCGTTGCCGTTGGGCCGCGCTGCCCGATGAGTCCGTAGTGGGTACCGTGCGCCGGGTCCGAAATCAGAGGCATCACGTTGTGCAGAAACGCGCCCCGCTCCCTGACCATTTTGTTCACCTCAAACAGGTGCTGGTCGTTCACTCCAGGAATCATCACCGAGTTGATTTTGGTGAGGATGCCGCGCGCGCTCAGCATCTCCAGGCCCAGCATCTGCCGCGCGTGCAAGATTCGAGCGGCTTCGATGCCGAAGTAGCGGCGATTTTCATAAAAGATCCATGGATAGATCTTCGCGCCGACTTCCGGGTCGACCATGTTGATGGTGATCGTCACGTGATCAACATTCATTTCGGCAAGCTCGGCGACATGGTCCGGCAGCACGAGCCCATTAGTGGAGACGCACAGCTTTATGTCGGGGATTTCCCTGATGACGCGGTCGAACGTTGCCTTCGTTTTCTCCCAATCGTAACAGGCATCCCCCGGCCCAGCGATGCCAAGAACCGAAAGCTGCGGAACTTTGTTGGCAACGGCGATGACCTTGCGTAGCGCTTGGTCGGGCGTCAACTTCTCAGACACAACACCAGGCCGGCTCTCGTTGGCGCAATCGTATTTGCGATTGCAATAGTTGCACTGGACATTGCAAGCCGGCGCGACCGCCACATGCATACGCGCGAAATAATGATGCGCTTCCTCCGAAAAGCAGGGGTGATCCTTGATCCTTTCCCAAATAGCCGGATCCTCTTCGCCCGGGCTGGTCGGCGACGAGCCGTAGGAAGACGATGCGCAGCCACCGGATTTCGCGGCTGCCAGAAGACCCTCGGATGTCGTGCTAGTCGGCCCCTCAATCGAAACTGTCGGTGAGGACATCAAACGGCTCCGTTGCTGGTAACGTCGCGGTTCAAGGTGCAAGAGCCATACCAACTGAAAAAAGCGGCTTCAGTTCACTATTCGGGTCGATATCGCATTGTGTCAGGCCGGCGCGACACAATTTTGTCCTGCTTGCGACAGTGCAAGTCCAAATCCGTTCAGAAGCACGAAGCACTCCTTGTCGCGCACAGGGCGCGCAAGACCACTGGCCTGACGATTGGCTCATCAGGCTCTTAGAAGTTCCTTCACCTCGATACTATGCCGGCGTATCGCCTAGCCGACTTGTCGCAGCTTGAGGCCGAGAATTCGAGCCGCATTAGCCTGAACCCAGCCGGCCTTCTCCATTGTGTCGATCAGCCGTCACGCTTCGTCCGCCGCGGTCCCAGCCCCCGTCCGGCCGTATCGTTAGAATCGCAAGTGGCCATCTCGTGTTCAGGCGGGCGCCGATGCGCCGAACCGGCATCGTGCTGGCCCGTGAGAGCTCGTCGATGACATTGCCACGTTCCGAAAGATTGGTTCCTTCCAGAGGAGAACGCCAAGCACGCAGTTCTCCGGCTCGCGGACGTTGCCGGGGAAATAGCATTGCGAGATCAGCTCAACTGCCGACGGCGCAAAGCCATGGTTCTCCATATTTCAAGGGTAAGCGCTGTGTCCTTCCAGGAGGACCCGCGATCTGTGGGCCTGCCGATTCTGAGGTGGATCGGAGATCGGCTTGTGTCTGAACTTGAACTTACGATTGACCCTGAGCGGCAGCCTCGGCGTTTTCGAGGGTGATCAACGGCGCTGTTGGTCGGCGGCATTGGTCGATGGACGACAAGGCACGGAGTCATCTCCGAGACCCTGGAGCCGACGCGGTGATCTCGGAGGTTGCCCGGCGCTACGGGCTGCGGCCGCGGCGGAACGCTCGCAAGCTTGCGACGTCGGCAGGACAGGCCACTCCCGCCTAGTGGTTTCGGTGGCGCCACCGGAACGACCCGTTGGGCCTACATCCTTGCACCAGAGCTCAAGGCCACGGCCTGAGAATCGGCCGCCGCTCCCCCTACTTGGTTCCTCAGCCGACAGCGCTAAGAAGGAGAGCAACTTCCGTCGGCGCGAGGATCATTGCGTCGTGGCCAGTGGCGAGTTCCTGCCACGCCCAGCCATCCTGCTTCGCGACCCATTCTCGCGCTCCCGCCATCGGCGGGTGGAGTGGATTAGTGCAGACGACATAGGTTCGGGGTCTGCCGTTGCCGAGCGGGTGCTCGAGCTTAAGTCCGCTTTCGTAGGTGCCTGCCGGATGCGGTGTTATCCGGCGCCGCACCCAGTCCGTGAGCGAGTGTCCCTCGGGAGTGCCGAATGCTGTTGGCGGCGGAGTCGGCATGAAGATACCCCGTCCTTCCTCCGCAACCAATTTTCGACGGGCGGCGACGATGTCGGGGGGCATGGTGCTGAATACACTTTGACCGCTCTCGACGATGGCGCCGTCGAGATAAACGAGATGGCTGATATGGTCGGGTATCCGGTCGGCGGCGCCGGTGATGCTGATGCCGCCTAGACTGTGACCGACAAGGATCACATCGCTCAGCTCTTCCGTTACAATGTGGTTGACGATGTCGGTCACGAATGTGTCGGGCGTGATGTCCTTGCACAGCAAACGTGCGCGTTCGCCGACACCTGTCTGGGTAGGCGTGGTCACGTGGCATCCCATCTTGCGAAGATTGGCGGCGACGTCCCGCCAACACCATCCGCCATGCCAGGCACCATGCACTAGCACATACGTCTTTATCATGGATTGTGCCGTTCCATTTGCTCACCGGCCGTTGTGGCTGCCATCCGGCACGATGGCCGGACATTGTCCAAAGGGGCTCGACCACGTTACCGGTGGTAAGTCCGGCACAGGCGCCCCGTGGCCTGAGGATACCCCTACCAAGTCGAGGAAACTTGAATTGCGAAACCCAATATTCACTAGCTCTTTGCAAGTGGATGGAGAGGCTCATGGTGTGCCGCAGTTGCTCGCTGCCGGCATGCTCTTGGCACCGGCTGATCATCCGAACTTGAACAGGACACCAAAGCCGCCGCGCGGATAGTTCCACTCGATGTCGCCGCCTTTCTCGCACAATATCCGGCAGGTGCCGCATTCCATGCAGCCGTCGGCGGTGATCTCGACTTGACCCTTGTCATTCAACTCATAGCATTTCGCCGGACAGACGTAGGTCAACGCAAGCAAGTTCGCGCTTGGCTTGTCGTGCGGTCGCACTATGATATGGGGGCGGCCGGAATCGACCAGATAGCGGTTCTGGTAAAGTTTGTCCTCGACACGAACCTTCGTCACTGCGATCGTCATCTTGTACCCTCTTCAGCGCCATGCCAATGCCAGGCGGACCGCGTCGCTGACCAACCCCCAGCGCGAGCGCGCGTTGATGAAGGCGGCCGTGGTGTTCTTTTCCTTCTCGATCTTCGGCGTGCCGTCGACACGCATGAAGGTCTGAGCGGCATGCGACATCAACCGCGGATAGCTGTCAAAAAAGTTGCTGGAATTGGTGTGGAGTAAGGCTGGCATGTCCTTGTATTTCTTAAGATCCTTGATCACAAAGGAGTCATCCAGCATCGTCTTGTAGAGCGCAAGGTTCGCTTTGGTCATAGGACCGTTGCGGCTTTTGACTTTGATGATCGCCTCAGCCGCGACACGACCCGAGGTCATGGCAAGGTTCGAACCCTCACGGTGAATGGCATTGTTCAGTTGCGCTGCGTCGCCGACGATGACCCAACCGTCGCCGAATAGCTGCGGAATGGCCCTGTAACCACCTTCGGGGATAAGATGGGCGGCATATTCTTTCACCTCCGAGCCAGCGATCAGCGGCCGGATCGAAGGATGGTTTTTCATCGCATCCAGGAGGGCGGACGGGCTCTCCATCGTCGCGGCGAAATCCGAGACCAGGCAGCCGATGCCGAGTGAAATCGACTCCTTATTGGTGTAAAGGAAGCCGAGCCCGGCCATGCTGCGAGAGATCGTGCCCACGGCCTCGATTACGCAGCCTTCATCGCCCTTCACCCCGAACCGCTGGCCAATGACCTCTTCGGGCAAGAAATGCATTTCCTTGACGGCAATCGCCACGGTCTCCGGCTTCGGCATCTCGCGCAGGCCTGCGCGAGTGCCAAGCAATCCCGACACCCCTTCTGCGAGAACGACCACATTCGCGAAGACCACTCCGCCAGCCCGGTCTGTGCGGACGCCGATCACCTTGCCATTGCCATCACGGACGAGTTCCGTCGCGGTCGTCTCACACAGGACCGTCGCGCCAGCCTCGCGCACCTTGCGGGAAAACCATTTGTCGAACTGGGCGCGGATGATCGTGTAGCGGTTGGGTTTCGCCTCATTGAAGTCGTCCGACCGGTAATGAATTCCGGTGTGAGACGTGTCGTCCATCACCCAAAGTCGCTGTTCGACCAGGTGCCGCTCGAGGGGCGCATCATCCCGGAAGTCCGGGATGATCTTCTCCAGCATGTTCGCGTACATTATGGCACCCTGGACGTTCTTAGAGCCCGGATATTCCCCGCGCTCCAACTGCAGTACCTTCAGCCCCTGGCTTGCCAAAGTGTAAGCAGCTGCGTTTCCAGACATGCCGGCTCCGACCACAATGGCATCGAATTGTTCAATCATGTCCTCTCCCTCAACTCGCAAGCTTGTCTCGACTGTGCGGCGACAGCCGCCGGGTGAAGGCTTCCGTCAGTGCGGGCAGGAAGCGGATTGCATCCGTGACGATCCCGAGGTGGGCGAACTCGAAAATCGGCGCGTTCGGATCGGTGTTGATCGCGACGATGAGATCGGCCCCCTCGACCCCAACTCGGTGCTGGATGGCGCCGGAAATTCCGGCCGCGATGTAAAGCTTCGGTCGAATGGTCTTGCCAGTTTGTCCAATCTGTCGATCAGCCGGCATCCAGCCCTTCTGGACCAAGGGGCGCGAACAGCCATGCTCGGCGCCGATCGCTCGGGCAAGATTCTTCACAAGCTGAAGGTTCTCCGCCGCTCCGAGACCGAGGCCTCCCGCAACCACGACATCCGCATAGGCAAGATTTGCCATTGCCGACTGGTTATCCGGTAGGAAGCCGAGGACTTTGGTGACGATATCGTCCTCAACGAGCGACAGCTTGTGCCGCATGACACGCCCGACCGGCTTATCCACCCGTTGCGGCATAGGCATGACCCTTGGTCGCACCGTCGCCATTTGCGGCCGGTAATTTAGTGTATAGATCGTACACAACAATGAGCCACCAAAAGTCGGACGGGTCGCGGCGAGTGAACCGTCGGAATCTACATCAAGTTCGGTGCAGTCGGCCGTGAGCCCCGTCTGCAGGGTCGTCGCTACCGAGCCTGCAAGATCCCTGCCCAGTGTGGTCGCGCCGAGAAGGAGGATTTCGGGTTTATGGGTATTGACCAGATCCGTGAGCGCCTTGGCGAACGGCTCGTTCCGGTAGTCGGCGAGCGGCGGCGCATCGACGATGTAGACAAGATCCGCCCCGTAAGCGAAGGCCTCGGCAACAGCGTCCTCGACCATCTCGCCCGGCGGTCCCAGCACGACGCCCGCGAGCTGGACTTCAAGCTTGTCGGCTAATTTGCGGCCTTCGCCCAGCAGTTCGAATGATACAGGATGCACATTGCCGCGTTCGAGCTCGAGGAAGACCCACACGTGCCGGTAGTCTTTGAAACGGTCGGGAAGTTCTTTCTTTACACCGGCACGGCCGGGGGCAATGCGAGGGGTAGTTTGGCTTGCGGTCGACATTTTCTGCTCCTGGCCGTCACGTGCCGCTGTTGAAGGCCAGCTCATGTTCCAGCGCCGGCCGGCGGGTTAA
Source organism: Mesorhizobium sp. M7A.F.Ca.CA.004.12.1.1 (assembly GCF_003997835.1). Lineage (NCBI taxonomy): Bacteria > Pseudomonadati > Pseudomonadota > Alphaproteobacteria > Hyphomicrobiales > Phyllobacteriaceae > Mesorhizobium > Mesorhizobium sp. M7A.F.Ca.CA.004.12.1.1. The sequence goes on along the minus strand of NZ_RZRK01000010.1, from coordinate 36 downwards.
GATATCGGCGATGAGTTCATCGGCTATGTCCTGCAA
>NZ_RZRK01000109.1:0-11092 GCF_003997835.1 Mesorhizobium sp. M7A.F.Ca.CA.004.12.1.1 | reverse complement strand
GCATCCGCTTTGCGGACCAGAATGCGTTTCCTGTCCGTGTCCGCTTTGAACGCCTTGATCAACGCTGATGCTGAAGGATTCTTCCTGCGATCTGGCAGGAACGTTCCCAGGCCTTTCCCCCGCCTGCGGCGGTTCTCAATCAGGCGTCGCGCTATCACAAGCTTATGACCGCGCAGTTGGTTCTCTTGATAGGCAAGCTGAAGAACGGCCTGAATCCCTGGCTCGTCGGCGGTGGAAATATCGACTGCTACCGACAGCGGGATCTGGCCGGAGTCGACCGCCCGCAGAAGGCGCTGTTCGCCTTGCGACAGGAGGCGTGCAACCCCTCTGACATATTCGGTCGAAAGACCGATCTTTGCTGCAATGTCGACGTCGGAATAGCCGCTTTCTTTCAGCCGACCGATGTCGCGAAGCAGGTCATAAGCGGTATGATACCGGCGAGCACAATTTTCCACCAAGCCTTTGACCAGCGCCTCGGCCTTGGTTGCCTCTATCACAAACGCGGGAATCTCGGTCTGGCCAAGCAACCTGAAGGCCTCGATCCGCCCCTGGCCGCACACCAGGTCGTGCGTGAAAGCGCTTTCGTCGACATTCCTCGTGGTCACCGTGATGGGACGCTTCAGGCCGACGCTCTTGATGCTGTCGACAATGTCCTGGAAGGACTTTTTGCCTCGCGCACGCGGGTTGGTGATCTTGATCGCGTCCAGGCGCAGGAGCGAGATTGGTCTGTTGGCGGTGACCATCAGCGAGCGGCCGAGATGGCGTCGCGTTCGGCCAAGGCGAACAGCGGATCCAGCGATTTGTAGAAGAAAGTGTTGAATTCCAGCCTTTTGTTCAAGGCGCAGTTTAAGGGCTTCCCGCCAATCTCATTTGCTGGCGCTATCAGATAGTCGAGGATCGTCTGGTTATCCGGGCTCATGCGGATGGCCACTTTCACGTCCGCAGCGGTACCCCGTTCCGCAGAGGCCACCCAATGAGGATAGCCATATGGCGTGGCCCGACAGCGACCCATCGCAATGGCTACGGTGAATTCATCGTTGACGCGAAGCACGCCGAGAGCACTCTGACGCACCGCAGATCCGCCCGCCCGCTCGATGGTCGCTATTGTCGTTTGGACGACTTCTTCGAAGACCTCACGAAGCCGCCTTCTGATATCAAGAAACCGATAGTTCTGAGACGGATCGTATCCAACGAGCTTGTAGGCTCGCAGCAGACTGCCGAATTTTTTCCTGTAGCGGCTGCTCGGCGGACAGTCAGCCGCCGCGTCAATCATCGGGCCTGAAAGGGTACCGCGCCTCTTCAGAAGTTGGGCGAGCACAACCAACATCTGATCGTTGCTCATCTTAGATGAGCGGGCGTCGGCTATGGCTTGAGCCCGGTCGAAAAGCTTGCGGTCCACAATGGGTTCAAAGGCGCCGTCGGCGCGGACCAATCGGGTCGTATCGTTGGTCACCTTCCTTTGCTTGAGTTTGAAAGACTGCCGATTCCAGACGTTGTTGCCCACGTATTTTTCGTTGCTGAGTATTTGATGAATGGATTCGCGTTTCCACGATCGATTGAGATCGGTGACCACTCCCTTGGCATTCAACGACCGCGCAATCTGCAGCTCGGTCCGACCAGCCATCACGTATTCATCATAGATCCAGCGCACCGTCGCGATTTCATCAGGTGGTCCAGGCACGAGGATGACCCGATCCGTCTGGAGGCTCTTGTACTCTTTGAGAGCGAGCATGGTCTTTGTGCGCCCATGCTGGTCGATGAGCCGGCGCCTCAGGCCCAGGCCGGACGACCCTCCCTGCCGGTATCCCATTTGAATGAGCCTGCACTGGCCGGCAAACACCTTGACCGACAACACCCGACTGTGCTCGGCCGCCATCGTGCGCTTTATCGCCTTGAGCAGGTCTGATCCGATGCTGCCATCGTTGGTAAACTGTTCGCCACAATATTCAATTCGCACGCCGGCAACGCGACACCGATACTCGTACGACGCACTCTCATCGGGGTTCGGGAATCGCCCCCAGCGACTCACGTCGTAGACGATGACGATTTCGAAATCCGCGTTCTTCGTTTCGACATCCGCCAACAGCCTTTGCAGGCCGGCGCGACCTTCAAGGTTCAAGCCGCTGCGACCGGGGTCCTCGTATGTGGCCACAATGTCGTAGTTCATCGCATCCGCGAATTCACGGATTGCATCCTTCTGATTGTCGATCGAGTAGCTCTGGTGGTCAGTGGACATTCGCACGTATTGAGCTGCGCGCACGCGCTGTGCGTCTACAGCAGGTCGACGGACTGTGTGCGCCTGTTCCATCCTTCAACGCCTACAAGGCAGATTGAACGTCCGCTTGAACCGGCAACGCTAGCGGTATGAGGCTTCAATCCCGTTACACATTGATCGACACTTTGTATCGAATGAGACTTGTCGCCATAAAAACGAGAAGCTCGGAAAATAGCAGGCAGGGCTTCTATCAACACCCGAGAAACCATGTCTTTTATCGTGAGGGCTCGTGCCCCCGTTCCGCCGCATTGCGGCCGCACGGGACGAACCATAGGGATTTCAGGCCTTCAAGGGAGACTTCACATGAACTTTCACAAAGTCATAGCCGCCGTGCTGATGACCGCAGCACTGGCAGGGTGCGCGCAGACCGAAGGCCAGCAGCGGGCCGGAACTGGCGCTCTGATCGGCGGCGCCGGCGGCGCCCTTGTCGGTCAGGCCATCGGTGGCAACACCGAAAGCACGCTCATCGGCGCCGCCGGCGGCGCCCTGCTCGGCGCCGTCGTCGGCTCGGCCACTACGCCGCAACGGCGCGGCGAACAGATGTGCCGCTACCAGGACCGCCGCGGCCGCATCTACACGGCGCCGTGCGACGACAGGTACTACAACGGCGATTATTAAGCAGAGGGTAGTCTGCCCATCCCTTATCCTAAGTGGGCAATGGGAACAGAAGCTCTACTGTGGGGCGGTGGCCCTGCTCGTACATTTTTTCTGATCGCGCCGCCGGCGGCGGCGCTACGTTGTCATCTTTTGCCCATAACATAGTGCTACCAGCAAGGACGGCGGGTTTCTGGAGGTCGTTATGACTGAGAGCCTTGCCGGCACCCTGAAGAATCGTGGCAAACAGGCAGCCAAGCGGCTGCTTGGCTATGATTCGCGCAACTGGCTGCGTATCCGCCAGATCGAGGCGTTCACGCTCTTTCTCGAAGCCGGCAACCGCAAGGCCGCCGACGTGATCGAGATCTCGCCCGGCTGGAACCGCTATTGGCGGGCAATGTGCCCCAATTACCGCTCGGTCGATTTCCCCGCCTTCGACATCTGCAGGGATCGCACCGACGAGCAATATTCGATCGTCATCGCCGACCAGGTGCTGGAACATGTGCGGCGGCCGCACGCGGCAGTGCAAAACATCCACGCCATGACCCGGCCCGGCGGCTGGGCGATGGTGGCAACACCTTTCCTGTTTCGCGTCCACGCCAGGCCGCACGACTACAACCGATGGACCCCGGCCGGCCTCAAGCAGCTGATGGTCGAGGGCGGCTTCGCGGAAGCCAACGTCAAGGTCCACGGCTGGGGCAACAAGGCCTGCGCCAGGGCCCATATCGGCGGCCCCGTCCGCGCCTACGGCCTGTGGCGGGATCTGAGCAATGACGAGGAATACCCGCTGATGGTCTGGGCGTTTGCGAAGAAGGCGTGAGTGGCGGAAGTCCCGCTCCATCGTGGTGACGGCCAGGGAGTCTCGCTGGACACTTGACCGGATCCGCCGCCAGTGACCTACTTCGACTTCGAGGAGGCGTTCGCGAATGGACATTCGAACCACATTGACGGAGCTGTGCGAGGCCTTCAACGCGCACGACCTCGGTCGCATCATGGCGTTCTTTGCCGACGACTGCGTTCTGGAGATGCCAAGGGGAGCCGAGCCTTGGGGAACGCGCTTCGAGGGCAAGCGCAGCGTACGAGACGCGCTTGCGAGACGATTTGAGGGTTTGCCCGATGTGCATTATGGCAATGGGCAGCACTTTGCGGACGAGGCTGCCAACACCGGCATGTCGAAATGGACCCTCACCGGCACCACCCGCGAGGGCGTAAGAAAGGAAGTTCGAGGTTGCGATTTCTACACATTTCGTGACGGAAAGGTGATCCGCAAGGACTCATACTGGAAGATCGTGGAGTAGGGGTTGGCACTCTTGTCTGATCTTTTCGTTGTCCCGCATTCCAAAGCAGGTGGATTACGCGATGCGCGTTTGCATCGCTGCACTCGCCGACGAAATGCCAACCCCGAAAATCCCGAAACGCATTCAAAGTAGCTGCCAAGATGAACCCATGTCGTCATGCCTGTTTGGTCTCCCAGGCCAAGCGAACGCTATTCCATGTCCGGCACGTCGCCACCTACAAACAGAGTTGTCGGCTCGCCATACTCACCCACCGAAGGGTTACCCTCGCGCGACCACGCAATGACGCCAGCATGCTTGCCGCCAGTCTCCTCGCAGTGCGTATCGCTCTGCCCAGTCGGCTGCCATGCCGGTTTGCAGGTCGCCGGTCTCATGACCGTCGAAGGCCGTGACCACGATCAGCCTGGTGCTTTGTGTTGGGAGAGTAAACTATTTGACCTGGAGGGTGTCTTTCCGCTGGACCAACAGCCGGTTGAAGTTGAGCGGCGCAGGGGGAAGAATCTCCGTCATCTCGAATAGAGGCACAGGGCCTTCCGGCTCCGGTGCTTTCTGCTTGGCCTTCAGGTCCGTGATCTCCTCGTCGCGCCGCGCAATCCGGCTTTCCAGATTGGCAATGCGCTCCGCAAGAAAATAGCGCCCCACGGCAAATCCGCCGCCGCCGAACAACGCGGCAGACGTAGCAAAGGCCAGCGGGTTAGCCGCCACCAGCGAAGAGTTGCTTTGAATGAAAGCGATAAGGTCATGCATGGCTAAAAAGCTCTCCTCTCACGCCGAGGACAATTCAACCAGCCGACGGGTCGCGCGAGGGATCGTCATACCAAGTCGCACCCGATCAGTATTGGGCAACTTCGCCCTCCGGCCTGGCCCTGCCGTGCGGAGCGCCGCGAGTGTGTCAGCACAAGCTTCCTCAGATGTCTCGTTCCATTCATCCCACTATCGTCGCCGTAGGGCGGCGGGGCTGGATCAGTTTGCGACGTTCACGCCAGTCATCCCACGACAGGGCCCGTATCATCATAGCCAATGGAGACTATCCCCGGATGCCTGTGGGCTATGGCGAGTATCTGAGTCTCTAGTTCGCAGTTGTAGGTCATTAACGCCTTCACGGTCTCAAGCGGGCTATCGTAGCGAGCGATAAGCTTCACGGCTTCATAGTGCAGTTCGGCTTTGGCATCGGCCTCCGGGTACATCGTTCCCATCGCGGTTCCTCCTTGCGCTGCATACGGGTGATGCAGTGAGCAGCATCAAGTCGCTCCTTTGGCGAGGCAGAGTGTCATGATGTGTCCATTCGCAATGACTCCGAATATATGGCCATAGTGAACAAAAAGGGAACAAAATGTCAAGGACGACCTGAGTCGGAGAGGACTTCTATTTTGGACATGCCCCGGGTAAAAGGCCCCCCGCGCTTAGCAAATCCTGTGTCGAGCACATGAGGTCGGGCTGCTCGTCCGCGTCTGCGTCAACGGCAGCATCACCTGTGGGCCGAGCAAGCACGGTTGCCGCGCGCATGTGGCGGCAACGGCTGCTCGATTCGTAGATCAGGTTAAGAACGCGGCGAGGCCGCAGCCGGCTGCTGGTCGAGAAGAACACCTCGACGGGCATGCCGCGGCGCCAGGGTCAGTCCTTTGAGTCTGGTAAGTTCCGCGCGCGGCAAATCGACGTGCACCTTCCGATCCGGAGTGCGCAATGCCCGACCGTCTGAAGGGCCACTCAAATTTTCTGACCCAGTCGAGGTGGAGGCTATCATAGTTGATTGTTGCTGCCGGTGACCTGGCGTAATCAAAGGCTCACGTAGCTTTCCAACAGAGGACGGTATGTTGTATCCAGGTCGATTTTTAGAACCGAGCGACATTGTGATGCTTGCCCGTGTTTGTGAGACGGTCTGCAAAGAGCGCGGCGTACCTGTTGCTTCGCGGGCGGGAGAGCGCACGGCTGCGCACGTACTCAGGCTGTTCATGAACGGCTTGAGTGGGGAGAATGAGCTGCTCGATGCTGAGAGGAACTGGGCTCGACGGAGTGATCTGGCTTTCGAGAAGGCTGCTGTCAGCTACGATGACACAAGAGAGGCCGCGTGATTAGCTTCCTGAGAATCGAAGTAGCGAAGAAAACCGCTCGCTCCACGCGACGAGCCCCAGAGGCACCCTCTGGATAGAGCAGGGTGTTGCTGCGGCATTCTTAAGGTGAGGTAAAGCTTCCGCACGCAGCCCGATTCGTGGGCGATCGGCTCTGTTGGAATTTGGTGGTGAGACTAAGGACAATCGACGCGTAGTGTGTTCCGGGCGATCTTCCAGGCGGACTCGACATGCCGCCGCGCTGCTGCTTCCGCCGCTTCCGGCTTGTGTGCGCGGATCGCATCCATTATCTCGTTCATCTCGGCGATCGCCGCTTCGCGGCGGTTGGTCGAGACGATTGTCATCGAACGAAGCTGGTTGATGCGGACATTCAGCCCGGAGACGATTTCCCAGGCGACACGCTTGTCGGCGGCCTCGAACAGTGCCTCGTAGAATTTGGTCGTCGCCCGCATCACCGCAGGCGGCGTCGCCGACGCCCACGCATCGAACAAATCCGCCAGCGCCCCTTCGAGCGTTGCCAACTGCTCGCCGGTGGCCGACAGGGCACAGGCTCGGGCCGCGATGCCTTCAAGCAGAGCCCGAAGCTCGTAGATCTCGTCGGTACGGCCGAGGTCCGGCCTGGCGACGGCCGGCCCATGCCCAGGGATCATCTGCACGAGCCCCTCTGCCTCCAGCTGCCGCAGTACCTCACGCACGACGGAACGGCTGACGCCGAGCTGGTCGCAAAGCGGCCGTTCGACAAGCCTTTCGCCAGGCTGGAAATGGAAATCCATGATCGCTTCGCGCATGCGCTCCAGCGCCAGCGTCCTCAAGGTCTTGGAGCTGCGGTCGATGCGAAGCGTGTCGTCTGGCATGCATGCCTCCTGCGCCGCTACGAAAACAGATTCGATGCCCGGTTGACAAGGTACTTGGCGCTCCATAGCATGGTATACCATAAGATGATAGCGGGATTGGATGTCCCGAGGCACCACCTACCCAAGGAATTCCATGCAGCCCGCCATTCGTAAGATCGTTACCTATACCGAGAACACGCTGATCGAAGGCGGCAAGGCCGCCCCCCGGCCGCTGCGCCTTATCGGCGTCGCAGCGGTGCTGACCAATCCCTGGGCCGGTCGCGGCTTCACCGACGATCTGTCGCCCCAAATCCGAGCCTGTGCGCCGGTGCTGGGAGAGATCCTGACCCATGAGATCGTTGCCGCCGCCGGTTCCGGCGAGGCTATCGAGGGCTATGGCAAGGCCGCCATCTGCGGTACGTCGGGCGAGATCGAGCATGCGTCGGCGTTGATCCATACGCTGCACTTCGGCAACCACTATCGGCGTGCCGTAAGCGCCAAGACCTACCTTGCCTTCACCAATCTGCGCGGCGGGCCCAACACCCCGATCATCATTCCGCTGATGGACAAAAATGACGAAGGGCGGCGCTCGCATTACCTCACCGTGCATTTCCAGATCGGCGATGCACCGGCGCCCGACGAGCTGGTTGTGGCGCTCGGCGCCTCGATCGGCGGCCGCCCGCATCATCGAATCGGCGACCGCTACCAGGACCTCAAAGAGCTTGGGGACGTGCATGGCTGACGCTTCCGCATCGGCATGGGCTCGACGGGGTGCGGCGCCCGACGGCACCGGCTTCATCCGTGTCGGCGCGGGCGCACCGGTGCTTTTTATTCATGGCGTTGGTATGAACGCCGCGATCTGGCAGCCGCAGATCGAGCGGATGTCCGATAGCTTCGACGTCATCGCCATCGACATGCTCGGCCACGGTCAGTCGCCGCTGCCGCCGCAGAACCCAGAACTCGCCGACTATGCTGATCAGGCCATTCGCCTGCTCGACCATCTCGGCCTCGACAAAGTATCCGTCATCGGCCACTCGATGGGCGCGCTCGTTGCCCAGGAACTCGCGCTACGCGCAGCCGAGCGCGTCCGCCGCATCGTCTCGCTGAATGCCGTGTTCCGGCGGCCACCTGAACTGGCCGAAGCTGTTCGCCAGCGCGCGGTGGCGCTTACCGGCAAGAGTGGGGTGACCGGCACGGCACAGACCATTGCCCGTTGGTTCGGAGATCCGGTGCCGGTCGAGCTCGAGGCGGCTGCACGGAAGACGGCCGCCGTACTGGGTGCCGTCGACCCGGAAGGTTATGCTCGCACCTATCGCCTGTTCGCTCGTGCCGACAGCGACCACGCTGACCGCCTGCCGAGGCTAGCCGTACCGGCCCTGTTCATGACCGGTTCCGAGGACAGGAATTCTTCGCCGGCAATGTCGGCCGCGATGGCGCGGCTGGCGCCGCATGGCCGCTGCACAGTGCTCTCAGGCGAGCGGCATATGATGGCGGTGGCGGATCCCGGCCTGACGACGCGCCATATCGTCGACTTCCTCAAAGAAGGCGAAGCGATCGAGCAAGACAGCGCTGCCGCGGCGAACACCGGGTTCGACGGCAGCGAGTTCCGCCGTGCGCTGGGTTCCTTCCTCACCGGCGTCACCATCGTCACCACCATCGGGCCCGAAGGCGAGCCGCGCGGCTTCACCGCCAACTCCTTCACCTCGGTGTCGCTCGATCCACCTTTGGTGCTGGTCTGCATCGCTCATAAGGCGGTTGGCCATCCTGTCTTTGCGACATCGAAAAGCTTCGCCATCAACGTCCTCAACGAGGATCAGAAGGCAGCGTCCGGCATATTCGCCTCGAAAGCGGCCGACAAGTTCGCCGCCGTTGCCTGGAGACCGGGACGAACGGGCAGCCCCGTGCTGGACGGCTCCGTCGCATCCTTCGACTGCGACATGGAGCGGCTGGTCAATGCCGGTGATCATTCAATCCTCATTGGCCGCGTCCGCGATTTCGAGCACAATTCCGCGCAGCCGCTCGGCTATTGCCGCGGCGCGTATGTCGCGCCCGGCCTCAGCCAGGACGCGCTGGCAGCCACCCAGCCCGGCACCGATGTCGGCGCCATCCTCGAGAATGGCGGCCGAATCCTGTTCCTGGAGACGGCGGATGGTTTTGAACTGCCGCGCGGTCGAGGTCTGGGTGCGGCTGGCGATGGGAAAAGCCTGCGAGGGGTGCTTGCCGCGAGGGCCATCGAGGCCAAGCTGGGCTTCCTTTTCGCCGTCTGGGACGATGCCAGAGATGTTTCGCGCACACATGTCTACTATCGCGGCACGTTCGACGTGCCCGCTTCCAGCGATCGCGGCATCAGGCTGGTCGAGATCCACGCGATCGAGGAGTTGAAGATCGCCGATCCGGCGATCCGCTCGATGCTCGCACGCTATGTCAAGGAATGCTCAGTGGATGCATTCGGCGTCTATGTCGGCAACGATGTCGAAGGCGAGGTCCGGCCGCTCGCCAGGACCGCCGGTTCCACAGCACCCACCACAGGTGACCAGCGATGAAATTCTCGCTCTTCGTGCACATGGAACGGTCGGACTTGGCCAAGCCGCATTCCGAGCTTGTGACCGAGCTCGAGGAGCTGGTCCTGATGGCCGAACAGGCAGGGTTCGAGACCGCCTGGATCGGCGAGCATCACGGCATGGAATTCACCATCTCGCCCAATCCCTTCATCAACATCGCCTATCTCGCGGCCAAAACCAGCCACATCCGCCTTGGCACTGGAACCGTGATCGCGCCCTTCTGGCATCCGATCAAGCTTGCCGGCGAAGCCGCGATGGCCGACGTCATCAGTGGCGGCCGGCTCGACATCGGCATTGCGCGCGGCGCCTACAGCTATGAATATCAGCGTATCTTCCCGGGGCTCGACGCCTGGGGCGCCGGCCAGCGCATGCGCGAGATCATACCGGCGATCCGCGGCCTCTGGGACGGCGACTTCGAACTCTCCGGCGAGTTCTGGCAATTCCCGCCGACCACCTCCTCGCCCAAGCCGCTGCAGAAACCCTACCCGCCGATCTGGGTGGCGGCCCGCGACCCGAATTCGCACGATTTCGCTGTCGCCAATGGCTGCAAGGTCCAGGTGACGCCGCTGGCTTCCGGCGACGAGGAGGTGACGAGCCTGATGCAGCGCTTCAACGCCGCATGCGCCGCGCATCCCGAGATCGAACGGCCGGAAATCATGCTTTTGATGCACACCTTCGTCGCCGAAGACGCGGCCGACGCCGATCGCCTCACGCAGGACCTGTCGACTTTCTATTGCCAGTTCGGCGCCTGGTTCCAGAACAAGAAGCCGGTGCATCAAGGCGTTTTAGAGCTGCTGACGCCGGACGAGATCGCGGCCATGCCACAATACGCGCCCGACAAGATCAGGCAGAACCTGGTGATTGGCGAGGCCGATGAGGTCATCGCCCGGCTGAAGGACTATGAGGCGCTCGGCTACGACCAGTATTCGATCTGGATCGACAGCGGCCTTTCGCACAAGCGCAAGATGAAATCGCTGCAACTGTTCATCGACCGGGTGATGCCGGCCTTCCTCTGATCGCGAGCCCATGACCGACGCCCTCTTCAGGAACTTCATCGACGGCCGCTTCGACGAACCGTCCGCCACTTTCGACAGCGTCGACCCGTCGACCGGGGCGGCCTGGGCGAAGATGCCGGCGGCGAGCGAAGCCGATGTCGACCGTGCCGTCGAGGCGGCGCACCGCGCACTGCGCTCAGACCTATGGCGAAGGATGACGGCGACGGCGCGTGGCAAGCTGCTGGTCAAGCTCGGCGACCTCGTCGCCGCCAATGCCGGGCGCCTTGCCGAGCTCGAGACACGAGACACCGGCAAGATCATCCGCGAGACCCGCGCCCAGATCGCCTATGTCGGCGACTACTACCGCTATTATGGCGGACTGGCCGACAAGCACGAAGGCGCGCATGTGCCGATCGACAAGCCCGATCTCGACGTCACCATCCGTCGCGAGCCGATTGGCGTCGTTGCCG
>NZ_RZRK01001099.1:0-1568 GCF_003997835.1 Mesorhizobium sp. M7A.F.Ca.CA.004.12.1.1 | reverse complement strand
TTTCGAACTCAGGGGCAAGATCACGGCCATCTATATCGGCAATCCGCACGCCACGCTGGATGTCGACGCCGAGGGAGAGGCCTGGCGGGTGGAGATGGCGCCGCCGTCCCGCACCATCGCCGCTGGCTTCACGGAGGAGGTGGCCAAGGTCGGCGACGAGGTGACCGCGATCGGCAACCGCTCGGTCGAGGCGAGCGAAAAGCGCATGAAAGCGGTGCGCGTCATCGTCGGCGGCAAGACATACGATGTCTATCCCGACCGCGTGCCGCCGGCCTAGATGGCGGAGTTCCTCGCCGGCATCGAGCAATTTGCCCTGGCGCGGTGGCTGAAGGGCTCCTTCATTGCCTACCCCATCGTCAACGCGCTCCACATCTTGTCGATCGGCGCGCTGCTGACCAGCGTCCTCCTCATGGACCTCAGGATCTGCGGCGCTTTCCGCTCACTGCCGCACGCCGCGTTCGTCGCGCTGCTGCGCCGCGTTGCTTTAGGCGCGTTCGTCGGTGCGCTCGTCACCGGCTCGCTGCTGTTTTCGGTCAAGGCGAGCACCTATGCGGCGATGCCGGTCTTCCTCGCCAAGATGGCACTCATCCTTCTCGCCGGCGTCAATTTTTTCGCCTTCCTGCGCTTCGCCAGAGGCGGTGACGAGCCGGCCGGCAGCGCCATCCTGGCTGTGCTCTCGATACTGCTGTGGACATCAGTGCTGTTCGCCGGACGGTTCATCGGTTTTCTTTAGCGCCGCATCCACCTTCTCCCCCTGTGGGAGAAGGTGTCGCCGAAGGCGACGGATGAGGGGTGTTCCAGGGAACGCCAACGTCTCACTCCGCTGGACCACCCCTCATCCGTCTCGGCGCTATCGCGCCGATCCACCTTCTCCCACAAGGGGAGAAGGGAAGAACGGCGCTGGCGTTCCGCCAGTGCCGGGATAAGCTTCCTGCAAACAAAGGAGAACTGCCGTGAAAAAAAGAAATCATCGAAGTCCCCGTCATGTCGGACAAGGTGCGGGCGCTTGGCCTGCCCTGCTCGACGGCGGTCAAGGCCAACGGCTTCGTCTTCATCTCGGCGACGCCGCCGGTGGACATGGTGACCGGCGAGATGGTGCGCGGCGACATCGAAACACAGACCGAGGCGTCGCTGAAGGCGCTGAAACATTGCCTGGAAGCGGCCGGAACCTCGCTGGAAAACGTCGTGATGGTGCGCATCTACGCCGTCAATTCCGGCTTCTACAACGCGATTAACCGGGTCTATGCCAGGTATTTTTCGACCAATCCGCCGGCGCGGAGTTTTGTGCCGGTGGCGTCTTGGCCGATGGAGTTTGATATTGAGATCGAGTGTGTGGCTGTGGCGTGAGGGGGGCACGCCGGTTACATTGCTCACGCAAGCGGGAAAGCATTAGGTGTTAGAAAACGGGGGTTGGGATTGCGGAGATTAGCGGCCCTCTCTATGTGTCGACTAAGTCTGCTGCGACGCTGGGTTCGGTCGTCGAGTTCCCCTCTTGCGGCTGGCACGCCTATAGAGCAGGGTGGCCTTAAATGCCACGACTCCAGACCGATAATTGGGCACTAGTGTCT
>NZ_RZRK01001098.1:0-1568 GCF_003997835.1 Mesorhizobium sp. M7A.F.Ca.CA.004.12.1.1 | reverse complement strand
GTACGCCGCATGGCAGAGGTCCATCACCGAATTTGTTCTTAGCGAGCGTCGCCCAGCGAACCCGCAGTCTTCGTGTTGGTCCCATGGTAATGCTACTTGCGCTCTATCATCCGCTGCGTGCCTTCGAGGAGATCTGCATGCTTGATCAGTTGAGCGGCGGCAGGCTTGAACTCGGCATAGGGCGCGGCTCTGCTCCCACTGAATTGGGATACTTCGGGGTTGCTGTAGAAGCAGCACCAGAACAGTATGCGGAGGCCAGTGAGATTCTCATCAATGCGATGAAAGGCGGGACGCTTTCTTATCAGGGCCGCCACTTTGAGTTGAAAGATGTTCCGCTGACGTTGAGACCTCACCAATATCCCCGTCCGCCGACATGGATCGCCACCAATCGACCCGAGCCGGCTAGCTGGGCCGCTGCGAATGGGGCAAACATCGCCTGCGTCGGACCTTCCACTTCTGTTCGCAGCGTTACCGACGCGTTCCGCGCCGCCCGAATTCACGATGCTGACATTGGCCAGCAAGCGCCATTTCTTGGATTGCTCCGAATGGTGGTGATAGGGCGTTCTGAAACAGATGCGTATTTGCTCGCAGCACCTGCCTATGAACGATGGCTCAATAGCTTCAAATTTCTATACGAACTAAATGCCATTTCCACTCCACCAAACTTGCCTTTGAACTTCGATGCAGCAATTGAAAGTGAATTGTGCGTCGTGGGAACGGCAGATTCTGTCCGAAAAGCTCTCCTTGATCAGCTGGAAGAGGCAGGTGCTAATTATCTTCTGTGTCAACTGGCATTTGGGGATTTGCCGCTGGATGCCTCACTATACACCGCATCGGCCATTGGATCCGAAATCATGGCTCGAGTTGCCGCATCGTGAATCCGTCGTGTGATTGGAGGAGCAGCGGCAGCGCTGCTCCTCATTGCGAAACGGTTGTGGGGGCCGGACTCCTGTGTCAGGTGTAAACCATTGGAGCACGTCCTATCTGATCCAGGTCATATCCTGCGGCTTTGAAGTAGTTGGCACATTCGGCTGGGGTGAAGAGGTCGACGACCGCGCCGAGGCGTCCTGACCTTGCCCCTCTGATCTAATCCGGTTTGAAGTTCGTTCTGGCCCATCCAGAGGACCAGGACATGAAACGCAGCCGCTTCTCTGAAGAGCAGATCATCGGAATTTTGAAGAAACACGAGGCCGGGGTATCGGTTGGCGATCTGTGCCGCAAGCACGGGGTCAGCGACGCCTCGATCTACAATTGGAAGGCCCGCTTCGGCGGGATGGATGTCACCGAGGCTCGGCGACCTGAAGGCGCTGGAGGACGAGAACACGCGCCTGAAGCGGCTTTTGGCCGACGCCATGCTCGACAATGCCGCGTTGAAGGACCTTGTGGGAAAGAAATGGTGACGCCCGCCGCCAAGCGGAAAGCTGTCGCTCGCCTGAAGGAAGGCTTCGGGATGAGCGAACGGCGGGCGTGTAAAGCCATCGGCTGTTGCCGCATGACGGTTCGCTACCAGACCAGCAGGCCGGACGACCGCGAGGTTCGCGAGCGGATGAAGGCCGATCGCGCAGGAG
>NZ_RZRK01001097.1:0-1569 GCF_003997835.1 Mesorhizobium sp. M7A.F.Ca.CA.004.12.1.1 | reverse complement strand
CCATCAAGGGGAGGGTAAGATCTGGCCCTACACGCCGCGTCCGGAACCGGTTAACCTCGCCCCATGAACCAACACGCCAAGCTTCGCATCGGCCATTCGGCCTGTCCGCATGATTGCCCCTCGACCTGCGCGCTCGAGGTCGAGCTGCTCGACGACAATCGCATCGGCCGCGTCCATGGCGCCAAGTCCAACAGCTACACGGCCGGTGTCGTCTGCGCCAAGGTTGCCCGCTATGCCGACCGCGTCCATCATCCCGACCGTTTGCTGAAGCCGCTGATCCGCGCCGGTTCCAAGGGCGACGGCGCCTGGAAAGAAGCAAGCTGGGAGGCGGCGCTCGACCTCGTCGCCGAAAAATTCATCGCGGCCGAGGAGAAATACGGCTCGGAGACGGTCTGGCCCTATTATTATGCCGGCACGATGGGGCTGGTGCAGCGCGACGGCATCGACCGGCTGCGCCACGCCAAGAAATACTCCGGCTTTTTCGGTTCGATCTGCACCAATCTCGCCTGGACCGGCTGGATGATGGGCGCCGGCGCCTTGCGCGGGCCGGACCCGCGCGAGATGGCGAAATCCGATTGCGTGGTGATCTGGGGCACCAATGTGGTGGTGACGCAGGTCAACGTCATGACGCACGCCATCAAGGCGCGCAAGGAGCGCGGCGCGAAGATCGTCGTCATCGACGTCTATGAGAATGCGACGATGAAGCAGGCCGATCTTGGCCTGGTGTTGAAGCCGGGCACCGATGGCGCGCTGGCCTGCGCGGTCATGCATATGCTGTTCAAGGAAGGCATGGCCGACCGCGCCTATCTCTCGAAATACACTGACGATCCGAGAGGACTGGAAGCGCATCTCAAGACGCGCACGCCGGACTGGGCGGCCGGGATCACCGGCCTGACGGTCGCCGAGATCGAGGCCTTCGCCCGCCTCGTCGGCACGACGAAAAAGACCTATTTCCGCCTCGGCTACGGCTTCGCGCGCCAGCGCAATGGCGCCGTCAACATGCATGCAGCGTCCTGCATCGCGGCTGTCACCGGCAGCTGGCAATATGAGGGCGGCGGCGCCTTCCATTCCAACTCCGGCATCTTCAAGCTCAACCAGGAAGTTCTGGAAGGCACCAGGATGCGCGATCCCTCGATCCGCCATCTCGACCATTCGCGCATCGGCCCGGTGCTGACCGGAGCCAGCGACGCGCTTTATGGCGGCCCGCCCGTGACGGCGATGCTGATCCAGAACACCAACCCGGTAAATGTCGCGCCGGAGCAGCGGCTGGTGAAACAGGGTTTTGTGCGCGACGACCTGTTCTCTTGCGTGCATGAGCAATTCATGACCGACACGGCCAAGCTTGCCGATGTCGTTCTGCCGGCGACGATGTTCCTCGAGCACGACGACGTCTACAAGGGCGGCGGCAACCAGCACATCACGCTCGGCCCCAAGCTGATCGAGCCGCCGGAGGGGCCGCGCACCAACCATTTCGTCATCGAGCAATTGGCTGATCGCCTCGGCGTCGCCGATCGCCCGGGCTTCGGCATGACCGAGCAGCAGCATATCGACATCATCCTGGGCAAGCGC
>NZ_RZRK01001096.1:0-1572 GCF_003997835.1 Mesorhizobium sp. M7A.F.Ca.CA.004.12.1.1 | reverse complement strand
GCGGACCGCACATTTCGGCGCCGATCGGCACGCGGAAGAATAGTTTCGAGGTCGCCCGCGCCGCCCCCTCCGTGTCCACCGCCCATAAGCCATCGGTGCGGCCGGTGGCTTTCGGACCCTGGCCGTCGGTCGCGACCCAGAGACGCCCGGCCGAATCGACCGCGCAATTGTCGGGCATGCCGAACCAGCCATTGGCCGTCGTTGCCGTCGAGAAGGTGGCACCGACATCGGCAACCGAGGGATCGCCGCATTTCAGCAGCACTTCCCACTTGCCCTTGGCGGCCGTGAAATCACCGCCGTCCTCGGCGATCTCGATGATGTGGCCGAAGGCGTTTTCGGCGCGCGGGTTGGCGGCGTCGACCTGGTCGGCCTTGCGCTTCGAATTGTTGGTCAGCATGACATAGACCTTGCCGTTGACGCCATTGGGCTGAATGTCTTCCGGGCGGTCCATCTTGGTGGCGCCGAGCAGGTCGGCGGCGCGGCGCGTCTCGATCAGCACGTCGGCCTGGCCAGTGAAACCGTTTTCAGCCGTCAGCGGCCCCTGGCCGAACACGATCGGCAGCCATTCGACCGTGCCGTCTTCGGCGAACCTGGCGACATGCAGCGTGCCATCGTCGAGCAGGTCCTTGTTGGCGGCACGGTCGTTCGGATTGAACGCGGCCCTGGTCACGAACTTGTAGACATAGTCGAAGCGCTCGTCGTCACCGAGATAGAAGACGACGCGGCCGTCCTTGGCGACGATCGATTCGGCGCCCTCATGCTTGAAGCGGCCCATGGCGGTGCGCTTCCTCGGCGTCGAGGTCGGGTCGTTGACATCGACCTCGACGATCCAGCCGAAGCGGTTGGCTTCGTTGGGTTCCTTGGCGAGGTCGAAACGCTCGTAATGCGCCGCCCATTCATAGGCGCCTTCGGGAATGCCGAGACGCTTGTAGTTCGCGGCTTCCTTGTGGTCTTCCGGCAGCTCGCCGGAAAAATAGCCATGGATGTTCTCCTCGGCCATCACATAGGTGCCCCAGGGCGTGACGCCGCCGGCGCAATTGTTGACGGTGCCGAAAACCTTGGTGCCGGACGGATCGGCTTTGGTCTTGACGCGGTCATGGCCGGCAACGGGGCCGGACAGCGCCATTTCGGTGTTGGCGGTGATGCGGCGATTGAGCTTGCCGTCGCGCACCACCTGCCATTTGCCACCGTCCTTGCGGATCTCGACGATGGTGCCGCCATGGGCGGCCATCTCGACATCGACCTGCTCCTTCGAGAGGGGTGCGACTTCTGCCGACTTCTTGCCGTCCTTCTCGACGATCTTTACGATGCCCGGGAACATCAGATGCGGATTGGTGTATTCGTGGTTGACCACCAGCAGGCCATGTTCGGCCGAGCCGTCGATCGGGATGTAGCCGACATAGTCATTGTTGTAGCCGAACTGTTTCGCCTGGGCCTCGGCCGACTGTTTCGTCGGGTCGAAGTCGGGCGAATCGGCAAACAACGGATCGCCCCAGCGCAGCAGGACATCGGCATCGACGACAAGCACCATGTCGCGTCGGGTTACGATGCCGATGTCCTGCTGCGCTGGGG
>NZ_RZRK01001095.1:0-1576 GCF_003997835.1 Mesorhizobium sp. M7A.F.Ca.CA.004.12.1.1 | reverse complement strand
GTGTGACCGGCCTCGGCAAAGGCTTTCTGCAAGTAGTCCGCAGCCTCGCGATCGTCTTCTATGACGAGAATCTTCATAGGGCTGTTATACGCGATTTCGCCGGAAGGTTGAGTGGCAGACATCTGCATTGTGGCCTTTGCCAAAGCGCACCGCGATCAAGATTGCCCGAAGCCGTGCGAGATAAAGCTGCTCGCTGCCGATGTCATTTTGCGTCGGATCGCGGAAGCGCTTTTGAAAGTGTGCGGCAGCGGACGATGGGAAGCCCGCTGCCGCCGGGGGAAGGCGCGATGACTGACTAACGCGCGCTCCTCCATGCTTTCCCGTACGGCGGCTCGGGGGTGTTGAAACTGCCGCACTGGAAAAGCCCAACCTGCCGCCGAAACGCCCTCACCCACCCTGGAAAGGCCGAGAGAACGCTCCGGGGCTGACCTCAGCCCTTGGCGACGGGCAGCGCGACGAAACGATTGGTGTCGTCGCGGGTGATCTGCATCAGCACTGCCTTGCGGCCGGATTTGACTGCATCGGTCATCGCCTTGGTGACGTCGTCGGTGCCGTTCACTTCGGTCGAATTGACCGATGTGATGACGTCGCCTGGCTGGATACCGCGATCGGCGGCATCGCTGTCGGGATCGACATCGGTCACCACCAGTCCCTTGCCGTTTTCAGACTTGGTAACGGTCAGGCCGAGATCAGCCAGCGTGTCGGGCTTGGCCGGGGCGGCGGGCTGCTGCTGGTCGACAGAGGCCTGCTTGTCGCTCGAGGGCAGTTTGCCGAGATCGACCTTGACCGTCTGGCTCTTGCCGTCGCGCCACACGGTGACGTCGACCGACTTGCCAGGCGAATAGGCGCCGATCAGCCGGGCCAGTTCCTTCGGCGAAGCGACATCTTTTCCGTCGACCTGGGTGATCACGTCACCGGCCGTGATGCCCGCCTTCTTGCCGGGACCATCATCCTGGGCACTGGAAACCAGTGCGCCGTTGTTGGACTTCAGACCAAGCGACTCAGCGATGTCGGAG
Source organism: Mesorhizobium sp. M7A.F.Ca.CA.004.12.1.1 (assembly GCF_003997835.1). Lineage (NCBI taxonomy): Bacteria > Pseudomonadati > Pseudomonadota > Alphaproteobacteria > Hyphomicrobiales > Phyllobacteriaceae > Mesorhizobium > Mesorhizobium sp. M7A.F.Ca.CA.004.12.1.1. The sequence continues at coordinate 560 of NZ_RZRK01001095.1, read as the reverse complement.
GTGACCGGCTGGATTTCCACACCGAGCCAGCCGCGCTGCACGGAGCCGCTCTTCATCAGGTCCTGAACGACCTGCTTGGCGGTCGAAGCGGGAATGTCGAAGGCGATGCCGACGCTGCCGCCGGATGGCGAGAAGATCGCGGTGTTGATGCCGACGACCTGGCCGTTGAGGTTGAAGGTCGGACCGCCAGAATTGCCGCGGTTGACCGATGCGTCGATCTGGATGAAGTCGTCATAAGGGCCAGCGCCGATGTCACGGCCGCGGGCGGAGACGATGCCGGCGGTGACGGTTCCACCAAGGCCGAACGGATTGCCGACGGCCACCACCCAGTCGCCGACGCGAACCTTGGAGTCATCGGCGAAGTCGACATAGGTAAACTTGCCGACGCCGTCGACCTTGAGCACGGCGAGATCGGTGCGCGGGTCGGTGCCGACCAGCTTGGCGTCGAGTTCCTTGCCGTCATGCATCACCACGGTGAAGGCCGAGCCTTCTGAAACAACGTGATTGTTGGTGACGAGATAGCCGTCATCCGAGATGAAGAAGCCCGAGCCCTGGGCAAC
>NZ_RZRK01001094.1:0-1577 GCF_003997835.1 Mesorhizobium sp. M7A.F.Ca.CA.004.12.1.1 | reverse complement strand
CTCCAAGCGCAATCTCCCCCTCCAGGGGGGAGATTGCGCTTGGAGAGCCGCGTTCGCCAACTGTCGATGCTGCAAGAGGGGAGCCTGCGGTGAAGCTGCCAATCTCCCCCCTGGAGGGGGAGATGTCCGGCAGGACAGAGGGGGGCGCCGTAGAATGCCAGCCTGCGAGAGAAGCCAATTGTCTCTCCGACAGATCCCTTGCGTGGGCCTCACGGCCTTTTTCGGCAATCATTCTTAGAGCCGCGACGGCGATGTCGCGAGCCGCACCTTCATCAGCAAACGCTAGCGGCTTCGCATTCTGCCCGTCACCCGCGACAGACACCTGCCATTGGATTCTCGCACCACTGCGCGTTGCAGCAAGCCGAACATCGGCCGTCACCGAATCCAGCCCAAGTTGCCCACCGCCATCGACAATCACCGAAACCTTCGGCCCCAACCGTTGCGCAAGCCCAGCTTCTTCGATTGCAGCCCTGATCCGTTCAGCCAGTGGCCGGGGATCGGCAATCTCTTGCGGATCGATGCCAGCCAGCGGGCCGGTCTCGACTGGCACGCCGGTGCGCACCGCGATATCAAGCGCATCGACCTCCGCCGCCAGCAGCATCGCGCTGTCCGTCGTCAGCCCACGTATCTGCAGACTGCCGCGCGCGGTGACTTCCATGATGCCATTGCCATGCCGCAAGGCGGATTCGGCTAACCCGATCAAAAGCTTCGGCGACAATCCTCCAGAAGTCGGGCCTCCAGAAGTCGGACCTCCAGAAGACGGGCCTCCAGCAACCGGATTGAGCCGCACCAAAAGCCCGTCGCCGGTCTGCATCGGCGCCGACAAGGCCGGGCAGGCGCCGCGGCGTGAGAAGGCGTTCATGCCGCCACCCCAAGCGCTTCTGCTTCGGCAATCAGGGCGGTGAGATCGTCATCGACGGAGTTGCGCAGGGGATGCCAGAGGCCACGCCGGCGCGCCGACAGGAAGCGCTGGGCGATGACCTTGGCAGCGGCGGGGTTCTCGCGCAGGATGAAGGCGCGGACCATGGGATCGCCGAGATAGGCATCGTGCACTGCCTCGATCAGCGTGCCCGAAATGGCGTGCGTGGTTTCGGCGAAGCCGACCAGGCGGTCGACGGTTTCGGCAAATTCGGAGGCGCCACGCGGGCCGTGGCGCATCTGTCCCGATATGAAGCGAGGATTGACGGCACGGGCGCGCACCACCCGCGATACGGCCTCACTGAGCGAACGCGGCTTGGGCTTTTGCGGGTCCGTGGTGTCGAGCACGATGACGTCGGCATTCCTGCCGAGCGCCGCAAGGGCTGCGGAAAAGCCGCCGATGAAGGCGACGTCGGCGGAGCCTTCGAGGATGTCGCGGCCGGGGTCGTCGCCGGTGTGGACGAGAAGATCGGCCTCGGCGATGCGGGTTTCGAAGGCGCCGGGCACCGAGATGCCTTCGCCTTCTGCGCCGCCATAGGCGTGCGATGTGGCGTCGAGATAGGCGCGGCCGATTTCTTCGCGCGCCGCCCAGTTGCCGGAGGACAAGATATCCTCGACGCCGGCGCCGTACGTGCCGGCGTCGAGGATATCTTGTCCTC
>NZ_RZRK01001093.1:0-1580 GCF_003997835.1 Mesorhizobium sp. M7A.F.Ca.CA.004.12.1.1 | reverse complement strand
GGGCGTCATCACCGAGGGTACTTTCGGCCCGGACGGGGTTTTTGTTGCCGATAGCGTGCTGGCCAAGCATGATGAGCGCTACATGCCCAAGGAGGTTGCGGACGGCCTCAAGGCCAAGGGCGTCTGGCAGGAGAACAAGAGTGAATAGCTCCGGCAGGAGAGCGACAATGGATCACGGGCATGGTTGAAACCGGACATTTCGCCCTCGTCCTGGCGTTTGCGCTTTCGCTGGTGCAGACGGTGGTGCCGCTGTTTGGCGCGCGCCTGAACAACCAGCGCCTCATGGCCGTCGGCGGTCCGGTCGCGGTGACCGGCTTTGCCTTGACGGCGCTGTCCTTCGCAGCGTTGGCGAGTGCCTATGCAAGCTCCGATTTCTCGGTGGCAAGCGTGTGGGAAAACTCGCATTCCTTGCAGCCGTTGATCTACAAGATCACCGGAACCTGGGGCAATCATGAAGGCTCGATGCTGCTTTGGGTGTTGATCCTGACCTTCTTCGGCGCGCTCGTCGCCGCTTTCGGCTCCAACCTGCCGGCGACGCTGCGCGCCAATGTGCTTGCGGTGCAAGGCGCCATCGGCGCCGCCTTCTTCCTCTTCATCCTGGCGACGTCCAATCCGTTCATCCGGCTCAATCCGGCGCCGATCGAAGGCCGCGATCTCAACCCGATCCTGCAGGATCTCGGCCTCGCCATCCACCCACCGTTCCTCTATCTCGGCTATGTCGGCTTCTCGATCTGTTTTTCCTTCTCGGTCGCCGCCCTCATCGAAGGCCGCATCGACGCGTCCTGGGCGCGCTGGGTGCGGCCGTGGACGCTGGTCGCCTGGATGTTCCTGACCGGCGGCATCGCCATGGGATCGTACTGGGCCTACTATGAACTTGGCTGGGGCGGTTTCTGGTTCTGGGATCCGGTCGAGAACGCCTCCTTCATGCCGTGGCTGGCGGGCACAGCGCTGCTGCATTCGGCCATCGTCATGGAGAAGCGCTCGGCGCTGAAGATCTGGACGCTGCTGCTCGCCATCCTGACCTTTTCGCTGTCGCTGCTCGGCACCTTCCTCGTGCGTTCAGGCGTGCTGACCTCGGTGCACGCCTTTGCCACCGATCCGACGCGCGGCGTGTTTATCCTGTGCATACTGACGCTGTTTATCGGCGGCTCGCTGGCGCTGTTTGCGCTGCGCGCTTCCCGGCTGACGACCGGCGGCCTGTTCCAGCCGATTTCCCGAGAAGGGGCGCTGGTCCTCAACAATCTGTTCCTGACGACGGCGACGGCGACCGTCCTCGTCGGCACACTCTATCCGCTCGCCGTCGAAGCCTTTTCAGCCGACAAGATCTCGGTCGGCGCGCCGTTCTTCAATCTCACCTTCGGACCGCTGATGGTACCGTTGCTGCTCGTGGTTCCGTTCGGGCCGTTGCTGGCCTGGAAGCGCGGCGATGTCTTCGCCGTCGCGCAGCGCCTGATGGTGGCATTTGCAGCGGCGCTGCTGGCGACGTTGGTCACCGCTTTGTTCATCGACGGCGCCTCGGTGTTCGCAGCTCTGGGCGTTGGCCTTGCCGTCTGGCTGATCCTTGGCGCGCTCACCGATCT
>NZ_RZRK01001092.1:0-1582 GCF_003997835.1 Mesorhizobium sp. M7A.F.Ca.CA.004.12.1.1 | reverse complement strand
GACCAGAGCCCCACCCGTGATGCCGGCCGACAGCAGGCCCAGCGCCCAGCCGGAGCGTTCCTTCGGCGTCTGCATGGCAACGAGGATGGTCGATCCCGAGGAATAGCCACCGGCAAACCCGATCAGCAGCCGCAGCAGCACCAGTTGCCAGACCGTCTGCACCATGCCGGTCAGCGACATGCATATGGCCATGCCGAAGCTGGCGCGAACCAGCATCACCTTGCGGCCGTAGCGGTCGCCGAGACGTCCCCAGAGCGGCGCCACCAGCGCCGCCGCGAAGAACGTCGCGCCATAGGCTATCCCCGACCATTGCACGATCGCCGCGTGGCCCTCGGCGCCGAGCTGCTCGATATAGAGCGGCAGGAACGGCAAAAGCAGCGTCATGGCGACAAGCGTCGAAAACGATCCGGCAACGCACACGAACAGATTGCGCCGCCAGTGGATGTTGTAGGTGCTGTCGGTCGCCGGGGGCGTGTTCTGCTGCTGCATGTCATATGTCCTGTCCCAGCAACTCTTATCGATGCTTGCTGCGGATACCAATTTGGGATACCAAGATGGTGCCCCTGATGGACGCAAGCTTGACCGCTGTCAATGCGACCGTCTCAAACGTGATCGGAAAAGGCGGCCGGCAAGACGATCGCCAGCAACGATCAGAAAATGGAAACGACAATGTCGCAGATGCAGAGCGTCGAAAAACAGCTTCGGCAAATGATCCTGGGCCTCGAGATCGGTCCCGGCGAGAAGCTGACGGAGCGCTGGATCGAGAGCCGCTTCGGCGCGTCGCGAACCCCGGTCAGGGCAGCACTTCTGCGGCTCGAGACCGAGGGCCTGGTCGGCAGGGACGGACGTGGCTGGACGGTGTCGCCGATCAATCTGGCTGAACTCGAGCAGATCGCCGTCTACAGGGAAGCGGTCGAGGTTGCGGCGCTTCGCCTGACATGCAGCCTGGCGGACCGGAGCGCCCTCGATGTCATCGAGGCGATGCTCGAGTCCTGCGACAACGACACGCCGCGCGAGGAATGGCATCGCGTCGGCATGGATTTTCACATCGAACTGGCGCGTCTGTCGGGCAATGAATTCCTGTTCCGGGCGGTGCGCGATGCCATGACGCGCCTGTCGCGGGCGCGTTGGCTGGAGGTCCGCGACGAAGCGGCCCTCAGCCGCGCCTGGGCCGAACATCGCGCCATACTGGCGTCGGCACGCCTTGGCGACGCCGATGAAGCCGCGCGCCTGCTGTCAGGCCACATCGTCGGCAGCCGCGACCGGCTGGTGACGTCGCTGGCCAACGATCGGCGCGGTCTTCGCGCCAGAGGCTTTGCCGTCGTTGCTGCTTAAAGGTGGATGAAGGGGCGCAAAGCGGCGTCTGGACGTATGCGCACTTTCGCCTCGCTTCGCAGACGCCGATGGCGTAAGGAGCGGCCATGGAAAACAACCGATTTGAAACACCTGTGACTGTGAAGTCAGTCGCGGCGGGAAGCACTCAGCTCTTGCGCACGGCGCGTGAGGCTTCCGACTACCTCCTCAACAGCTGGCCCGGCAAGCGCAGCCCCAAGCATCGCGCGGCCCTGCAGGCCTGCCATGA
>NZ_RZRK01001091.1:0-1590 GCF_003997835.1 Mesorhizobium sp. M7A.F.Ca.CA.004.12.1.1 | reverse complement strand
CTCCAACTGCGGCTTGACGGCAACGCCGTCGATCGTCACCTCGAAGCCGAGGAAATTGTCGCTCTGGTTTTCAGGGATCGCCGGGATTTCTTCGGGATTGCCCGATATTTCGGGCATCGGAAAGGCGACAATGGCCTCGACATCCCTGTCGGTGTTGTTATGGAAGACATAGTCGACTGTCACCTTTTCCGGCGAGATGAAAAGGTCCTCGCTTTGCATCGCCACGGCATCGCTGCGCGACAGGATCAGGCCGCCAGTGCCGAGTTCGGCAACCGAATCATTGGCGAAGGCGGGCGCGGGCGACAGGGCCAGCACGGCGGTCAGAATATATCGCAACATGGAAGCCCCTCGGCTGGAATGCTTGCAGGACCCTAGCGGTTTCAACGTGGCGTTCAAAGCCCTTCCGCATCCGCTAGCGCACCATAGGGAGCTGGACTACGGTCTGGACACGCGCCAGCGCGGTCTGGACTAACAGGTTCCGATCGGGCAGGAGTTCGCCCATGCGCAAGCTTCTCGTCATCGGCATCGGCGCCGGCAATCCCGACCACATGACCGTTCAGGCTATATCAGGCCTGAACCAGGCGGATGTGCTGTTCATTCCCGACAAGGGTGCGAAAAAAAATGAACTGGCCGAACTGCGCCGCCGGATATGCGACCGCTTCGTCACCAATCCGAAGTCGCGCCGCGTCGAATTCGACGTGCCGGTGCGCGACATGCCGGTAGAAGATGGGCCGGAGCCCTCCTACCGCGCGACCGTCGATGACTGGCACGAAGCCATCGCCGCCATTTACGAAGGCCTGATCCGCGACGAGATTGCAGGCGATGGCTGCGGCGCCTTCCTGATCTGGGGCGATCCTTCGCTCTACGACAGCGCGTTGCGCATCCTCGAGCGCGTGAGCCAGCGAGGCAATGTGGCGTTCGAACTTGAGGTGATCCCCGGCATTACCGCCGTCCAGGCGCTTGCCGCCAGCCACAAGATGGCGCTGAACCGCATCGGCGATTCCGTCCTCATCACCACCGGCCGCCGCCTGACCGAGGAAGGCATGCCGGACAATGCCGGCAGCGCGGTCGTCCTGCTGGACGGCAAATGCGCCTTCAACACGCTGGCCGACAAGGATGTCGTCATCCATTGGGGCGCCTATCTCGGAACGGAAGACGAGATTCTCATCTCTGGCCGTCTCAGTGATGTCGGCACCGAGATCGAGAGAACCCGTGAAGAAGCGCGCCGGAAAAAGGGCTGGATCATGGACACTTACCTGCTTCGCAAGCCAAGCGCAGAGGATTAGGCCCTACTGCCCTACTGCCCTACTGCCCTCACCCAGCATCAATCTCCGCCTGCAATGCCTCCATATGCGCCGCCGCCGCGGCCGAGGCTGCGCGCTCGATGGCGCGGAAGCGGCTGACCACAGCCAGGCCGACCGCCGTCAACTGTGCGCCGCCGCCCTTGCGGCCGCCGGTCTGTGCCGCCACCAGCGGTTTGCCGAACACCCGGTTCATGTCCTCGACCAGGTCCCAGGCGTGCTTATAGGACATCTCCATGCCGCGAGCGGCGGCCGAGATGGAGCCGAAGGCGGCGATCTGTTCCAGGAG
>NZ_RZRK01001090.1:0-1595 GCF_003997835.1 Mesorhizobium sp. M7A.F.Ca.CA.004.12.1.1 | reverse complement strand
GCAGATGCCCGGCAGCAAATTGCATTTCGTCGGCGGCACCGTCGGCGGCGGTTTTGGCGGCAAAGTCGACGTCATCGTCGAGCCGATCGCCATCCTCGGCGCAAAATTAACCGGACGACCAGTCTGTTTTATCTACAGCCGCGAGGAGGAGATGCAGATATCGTCGCCACGCGCGGCCGAAAAGGTCGTCATCAAGGACGGCGTCATGAAGGACGGCCGCATCGTCGCGCGCAAGGTCACTGGCTACACCGATGCCGGCGCCTATTCGCGCCACTCGCCCTATGGCGCGCAGAAGGGCGCGGGGCACTATCCCGGCCCCTACACTATCCCGAACGTCTGGATCGACACCTACTGCGTCTACACCAACCGCACGCCCTCCTCCGCCATGCGCGGCTTCGGCGTCACCATCGGCGATTTCGCGCTGGAGGTGCAGATGGACAAGCTGGCGCGGCTGATCGGCATGGACCCGCTCGAATTCCGCTTCATCAACGCCTATCGCGACGGCGATATGAAAGCGCACCGCCAGCCGACCGAGGGCGCGGCGCTGATCGAATGCATGCAGGAAGCCTCGCGCGCCGCCAACTGGCCGGTGGCGGAGAAATACATGGCGATGTCATCCTACGTGAAGGGAGCTTGAGATGGCGATCAGGCGTGGACGCGGCGTTGCCGCGATCAACTATCCCACCGGCATGAACCTCGGCGGCGACCCGACGCAGGCGCTGGTGCATTCGACGCCGACCGGCAATTTCATGGTGACGCTGTCATCGGTCGATCTCGGCCAGGGCATGAAGCAGATCATGGCGCAGATCTGCGCCGAGACGATCGGCGTGCCGACCGACCGTGTCGTCGTCGACACCGCCGACACCGACACCGGCCCGCACTGCATGGGCACCTTCGCCTCGCGCGGCACACACCGCGCCGGCAACGCCGTCATCCAGGCGGCAAGGGAAGCCCGCCAGGTGATGCTGGAAGTGGCGGCCGAGGAGTTGGAGGTGAATGCATCCGACCTCGAGACCGACGGCCAGGGCAACATACTGGTCAAGGGCGCGCCGCAAAAGTCGATCTCGATCTTCGATGTCGCGCTGTCGGCGCATTTCAAGCGCGGCCGCTCGATCTCGGGCCGCGGCATGTTCCTGATCCCGCGCTCTTATCCCGAGAAAGAAACCGGCGCGATGAAGCCGTCGACCTGCTACGCGCATGCCTGCACCGTGGCCGAGGTCGAGGTCGACGACGAAACCGGCGAGGTCACCGTACTGACGGTGAAGAACGTCTTCGAGATCGGCCGCGCGCTGAACCCGAAAATGGTCGAACAGCAGCTGGTCGGCGGTTCGTGGATGGGCATCAGCCATGCGCTCTACGAGACGACCGAGCCCTATTATCCCAACCGCGATCATGGCGGCACCGACTTCAACCAGTATCTGATGCCGGGTCCCGGCGACCTCGCCGAGACCGAGATCATCGTGCTGGAGCGGCCATCGGCGGACGGACCATACGGCGCCAAAGGGCCGGGCGAAATGTGCGCCAACCCACAGATCCCGGCGGTCGCCAATGCCGTCTTCGACGCCGTCGGCGTGCGCATCGACACGCTGCCGATC
>NZ_RZRK01000108.1:0-11210 GCF_003997835.1 Mesorhizobium sp. M7A.F.Ca.CA.004.12.1.1 | reverse complement strand
GGAGTAGGAAAATCTTGGTAAAACAGGCAGATAAAGCCGGAATCCGATGGCAATGGCCACGTCAAGCTGTCAAGAAAGGGCTTGACGCGCATGCAAAATTGGTAATACCAGATTGGATCAGAAAAGCGGATCGAAAGTGAGGGCTGCGATCCATTTTCCGGCAGGGGCGAGGAGGCTCGAAACCGGGAAGGTGCGATCACGGGAGGAACTACCAGGGCCGGCCCCGTTGCCGGCTCGCACGATAAGGTAGAACGCGCACAAGGGAGGAAATCATTATGCGCAAGTTAGTGACCAGCGCACTTGCTGGTATCGGCTTAACGCTTGCCTGCGGAACGTCCGTTTACGCGCAGGACAAAGAACTCACCATATTCTGGGCGGAATGGGATCCGGCGAACTATTTGCAGGAACTCGTCAATCTCTACGAGGCCGAGACCGGCGTGAAGGTCACGGTCGAAACCACACCTTGGTCCGACTTCCAGACCAAGGCATTCACCGAGTTCAACGCTAAGGGCAGCGCCTACGACATGGTGGTCGGCGACTCGCAGTGGATCGGTGCCGCATCCGAGGCGGGCCACTATGTCGACCTTACCGACTTCTTCAACAAGCATAATTTGAAGGAGGTGATGGCGCCGGCGACTGTCAAGTACTACGCCGAATATCCGTCGGCCTCTGGCAAGTACTGGTCGATCCCGGCCGAGGGTGACGCAGTCGGCTGGTCCTACCGTAAGGACTGGTTCGAGGACCCCAAGGAAATGGAAGCCTTCAAGGCCAAGTATGGCTACGATCTCGGCGTGCCGAAGGATTTCAAGGCGCTGCGCGACATTGCCGAATTCTTCCACCGTCCCGACCAGAAGCGCTACGGCGTCGCCATCTACACCGACAATTCATATGATGCCCTGGTGATGGGCGTCGAGAACGCCATCTTCTCCTACGGCGGCGAACTTGGCGACTATGCCACTTACAAGGTCGACGGGATCATCAACTCCGATCAGAACGTCAAGGCGCTCGAGGTCTACAAGGAACTCTATTCCTTCACACCTCCTGGTTGGGCCAAGAGCTTCTTCATCGAGGACAACCAGGCGATCACCGAGAATCTGGCTGCGATGAGCATGAACTACTTCGCCTTCTTCCCGGCGCTCATCAACGAAGCCTCGAACCCGAATGCCAAGAACACAGGCTTCTTCGCCAACCCTGCCGGCCCGAACGGCGACCAGTTCGCCGCGCTCGGCGGCCAGGGCATCTCCGTCATCTCCTATTCCAACAACAAGGAAGAGGCGATGAAGTTCCTGGAATGGTTCATCAAAGACGAGACGCAGAAGAAGTGGGCGGAACTCGGCGGTTACACGGCAAGTGCCAAGGTGCTCGAGTCGCCTGAATTCCAGAACGCCACGCCTTACAACAAGGCTTTCTACGAAACCATGTTCAAGGTGAAGGACTTCTGGGCGACGCCGGAATATGCCGAGCTGCTCATCGCGATGAACCAACGCGTCTATCCGTACATCACCGGCAATCAGGGCACGGCCAAGGAAGTGCTCGATGCGCTCGCCGCGGACTGGAACGCGACGTTCAAGAAGTACAACCGCGTGAAGTAAGCGGTACTAACGCTCGGAAGGGGTGGGAGCCCACCCCTTCCGTTTTCTTTTCTCAAGGAAGGAACTGGCCTTGGCCACTGCAGTCATGACCACGCTGGATCCCAACTCGCGCTCCGCCACCCGCGGCATGAGCGATCTCACGATCCGAAATCTCTTCATCATTCCGACGATCGTTTTCCTGATCGTCTTCAACATCTTTCCACTGCTCTATTCGCTCGGCTATTCGTTCACCGACTTTCGCGCGTCGAGCCCGGCGGCGGCCAATTTCGTCGGACTGCAGAATTACCGCGAACTGCTGAACGACCCGTTCATCTGGTCGAATTTCGCCATCACCGCCAAATATGTCATCGTCTCCGTGGTCGGTCAGGTCATCGTCGGCTTTGGCGTGGCGTTGCTGCTCAACCGCGATATCCCGCTGAAGGGCCTGCTGACGACACTGCTGCTGTTGCCGATGATGCTGTCGATGGCCGTCGTCGGTCTGTTCTGGAAACTGCTCTATGATCCATCATGGGGTGTCATCAACTATGCACTCGGCCTCGGCAATTTCGAGTGGCTGTCCAACCCTGACATGGCGCTCTACGCGGTTGCCATCACCGACATCTGGATGTGGTCGCCCTTCGTCATGCTGCTGTCGCTTGCCGGCCTGTCGGCAGTGCCGAAGCACCTCTACGAGGCGGCGGCGATCGACCGCGCCGGCTCGTTCTATACCTTCTTTCGCATTACGCTGCCGCTGGTCGCGCCGATTCTGATGATCGCGATCATCTTCCGCACCATGGAGGCGTTCAAGACCTTCGATCTCGCCTACATCCTGACCAGCCAGCCAACCACCGAGGTGATCTCGATCCGGCTCTACAAGATGGCGTTCCAGGAATGGCAGACCGGGCGCTCCTGCGCGCTTGCCTACATCGTGCTGATCATGGTGCTGGCTATCACCAACATCTACGTCAAATACCTCAACAAGGTGAAGGAGCGCTGAGATGGCCGCCGTCCGCACTTCTTCCGAAATCGGCTTCAATCGCGTCGCCATCGTCGTCGTCCTTTTGGTGACGATCATCTTCCTGGCGCCGATCTACTGGATCGCCTCGACGGCGTTCAAGCCGCGCAATCTTGCCACGACCATCCCGCCGACGGTGGTGTTCCAGCCGGAGATATCGCCCTTCGTCAAACTGTTCACCAAGCGCTCGCAACTGCGCAGCGCGCCGACGCCGGAAGAGTATGCGGCAGCGCCCTGGTGGGAGCGCGTCGTCTTCGACGGCGGTGAAAAGATCGTGCGCGACGGCAAGGGCCAGGTGCAATGGTCCGGCTATCCGAGCCGCTTCATGAACTCGCTGATCATCGCCATCACCTCCACGGTGCTGGCGGTCGGCATGGGCACCTTCACCGCCTATGGCTTTTCGCGCTTCAAGGTGAAGGGGGAGGCTGACCTGCTCTTCTTCATCCTGTCGACACGCATGCTCCCGCCGGTGGTGGTGGCGATCCCGATGTTCCTGATGTACCGGGCGGTCGGCCTCAACGACACGCATGTGGGCCTGATCATCCTCTACACCGCGTTCAACCTGTCCTTCTCGGTGTGGCTGATGAAGGGTTTTATGGATGAGATACCGAAAGAGTATGAAGAGGCGGCCCTGGTCGACGGTTACACGCGCATGGAGGCCTTCTTCAAGATCGTGCTGCCCGAGGCGGCCACCGGCATCGCCGCCACCGCGGTGTTCTGCTTCATCACCGCGTGGAACGAATATGCCTTCGCACTGATCATGACCAACCGCCGCGCCCAGACCGCACCGCCCTTCATCCCGAGCCAGGTCGGCTCGGGCCTGCCGGACTGGACGGTGATCGCCGCCGGAACCTTTCTATTCCTGCTGCCGGTCGCGATCTTCACGTTCCTGCTCCGCAACCATCTGCTGCGCGGCATGTCCTTCGGAGCGATTCGCAAATGAGCTTTCGTGCCATCAACCAGAAATATCTGGAGCCCGGTTCGCAGGTGCTGATGGTGCTCGGCATCATAGCACTCTGCCAGCCCTGGAACCTGTTGTTGCACACATATGGCCTGACCATCATCCTGATCGGGCTGGTCGGCTTCAACGTAACCTCCAAGATCGCGCCTGAGGAAAAGGCCGGCACCGGCCAGGTGCGCAATCCGGGAGCACAGCATTGACCCAGATCGAGCTTCGCGGCGTCCAGAAATTCTTCGGCGCCGTCCAGGTCATCAAGGACCTGAACCTCAAGATCGCCGACAACGAGTTCATCGTTCTGCTCGGCCAGTCGGGCTGCGGCAAGACGACGACGCTGCGGGCCATCGCCGGGCTGGAAACGATCGACGAGGGCGACATCCTCATCGACGGCAAACCGATCCAGCATCTAAAGGCCGCCGACCGCGACATTGCCATGGTCTTCCAGTCGTTCTCGCTCTATCCGCATATGAGCGTCTACGAGAACATCGCCTTCCCCTTGCGCGCCACGCGCAAGAGCAAGACGGAGATCGACAGCGAGGTTCGCTCCGTCGCCAAGACGCTGCAAATCACCGATCTGCTGGACAAGAAGCCATCGGCGCTCTCGGGTGGCGACATGCAGCGCGTCGCCATTGGCCGGGCGCTGGTGCGGCGGCCGAAGGCCATGCTGATGGACGAGCCGATCGGCGCGCTCGACGCCAAGCTGCGCGAGGAGATGCGCGCGGAAATCAAGCGGCTGCACATCAAGCAGGGGTCGACAACCATCTATGTGACGCACGACCAGATCGAGGCGATGAGCCTCGCCGACCGCATCGTCATCATGCATGAAGGCGTGCTGCAGCAGGTCGGCTCGCCCGACGAGGTCTATTCGCACCCGGCCAATCTGTTCGTGGCGCAATTCGTCGGCAGTCCGGTGATGAACGTCGCCGATGCGGCAGTCGCCGAGACGGCGTCCTCGGTCTCGGTGACGGTCGGCGGGGCTCCCGCCGGCTTCGAGTTCCCGCGGGCGCTGCTGTCGAAGCTCAACGGCCATGCAGGCGGCCAGCTCGCGCTCGGCATCCGGCCGGAAGGCGTTCTCATCCGCCGCGAGGCGACGGAGGGGTTTTTGCCGGTCGAGACGCAGATCGTCGAGCCGCTTGGCTCCTTCGACATTGTCGATCTCAAGGTCGGCTCAAAGATGCTGCGCGCACGCACCAAGAGCGGCTTCGTCGCCGGTCCCGGCCAGAAGGTGTTCGCCAGGATCGATCCGGCCCAAGCGCATTTCTTCGACACGGCAAGCGGCAAGTCGCTGGGAGTGAGATTGTGATGGCCGAAGGACACGAAAGGCCAATGACTTGGCCTTTCGAACAATCGAACGCCCGGAGCTATAGCGGAGGGCAGACACCCTCGAAAAAGAGATCGGGACGATAGACATGGCCCATATCCAGCTCAAGAACATCTCGAAGACTTTCGGCAACCACACTGCGCTCACCGGGCTCGATCTCGATATTGCCGATGGCGAGTTCTTCGTGCTGCTGGGCGAGACGGGCGCCGGCAAGACGACGACGCTGCGGCTTATCGCCGGCCTGGAAAAGCCGAGCGAAGGCCAGGTCTTCATCGACGGCGTCGACGTCGCCGACTGGGGTGCGGCCGAGCGTGACGTGGCGCTGGTGCTGCAGCAATACTCGCTCTATCCGCGCTACACGGTGCGCGAAAATCTCGAATTCCCGCTGAAGCCGAAAATTCGCCGGCTGCCCGACGCCGAGATCAAGGATCGCGTCGACCGTGCCGCCCGTACGCTGCGGATCGAGCACCTGCTCGACCGCAAGACGGATCGGCTGTCCGGCGGCGAGATGCAGCGCGTCTCGATCGGCCGCGCCATCGTGCGCAAGCCGCGTGTGTTCCTGATGGACGAGCCGCTGTCTGCGCTCGACGCCAAGCTGCGCGAGGCGCTGCGGACTGAACTGAAGAACCTGCAGATGCAGCTCGGCGCCACCTTCCTGTTCGTCACCCACGACCAGATCGAGGCGATGTCGATGGGCGACAAGGTCGGCGTGCTCAACCATGGCCGCATCGTTCAGACCGGCACGCCGCACGAGATCTACAACAATCCGCGCGATACCTATGTGGCGAGCTTCGTCGGCTCGCCGCCAATGAACCTCATCGACGGCAAGCTTGTGAACGGCCGCGCGGTGATGGCGCCGTTGAACTTCGAACTGCCTTTTTCGGGGGGAGCCAAAGCGGGCGGGGCGACCGACGGTCGCCCGCTCGTCTTCGGCATTCGTCCCGAGGACGTCTATCTCGAGAGCGGCGCGCCGGTCGAGGCGCATGTCCACGACGTCGAGAACCACGGCGTCGAAAAGATCCTGACGCTGCGCGTCGGCGACGCGACACTGCGTGCCACCGTGCCGGCCAGGACCGACGTCGCCATCGAGCAGGCGGTGCGCTTTGCCTGGAACCCCGACAAGGTGGTGCTGTTCGACAAGGGCAGCGGCGTCAGCTTGCGGCACGCCTCATAAAGCGCGTCGCGCTGAAACGGATTCATGCGACGCGCTTTAGGTCTTTGTTTTTGTGCATGTCGTTCTCCCAAAACCGAGGTCACTTTTGGGCGACATGCGTGAGGCCGCATCCCAGCCTATTTCTGGAAGTAGGTTTCGTAGGGCGTGTCGTTGATCAGCAGGATCACGCATTCCGTGTCGGAGACGCAGGCGTCGTCATGCATCTCATTGGCTTTCTGGGTCCAGTAGGATCCAGGAGGCAGTTCGACCTTGGTCGCCTCGCCGCCATCCATCTGCCAGTGCGCCCACAGCCCCTTTATGACCACCGCGCGATAATCCGCGGTGTGCGCATGGACCGGTGCACGCCAGTTGCCGGGAACCTTCAGCAACGTGCCTGCCGGGCCCTTGGCCCGCTCGCCCCACAATGGGCCAAGACGATGCGGCTGGTCGGGTACTTCCGCCACATAGGGGATCTTGTCGGCCGGCAGGTAGCTGTCCTCGAGGGCAAAGGCGCGCCCGGGAACCGCAAGCATGACGGCGAGTGCGATGACCTTCAGATGATCTGGCATGGTTCTCCTCTTCGGACCGACTGGACGCCGGCCTCTGGCTGCCTGGTTATGGCAAGCTATTGCATGCGGGTGGCCCGGCAATGGCATTGCGTCCGGAAGGCTTGGCAATTCATCCAGACCCGGCAATTCATCCAGACCCTGCGATCCATGGCCGCGGATCCGGGATCGCCTCAGCGGTTTTCGGAGCTGCCGTCGACGGTGCGCAGGTGGCTGGGCGCGATGCCTATGATGCGCTTGAACGCCCGGCTGAACGACGCTTCGGAATCGTAACCCAGTCTGGCGGCGACCACCGAAACCCGCATCCGATCATCGATCAGCCATTGCCGCGCCTGGTGCATGCGTATCCGGGCGACATATCTCGCCGGTGTTTCGCCAACGACGGCCGTGAAGCGTTCGGCGAAGGCCGATCGCGAGGCGCCCATTTCGCGCGCCAGCGCTTCGACAGTCCAGTTCCTGTCGGGCTGCAGATGAATGGCGGCAACTACGCGGCCGATGTCGCGATCCCTGATCGCCGCGATCCAGCCTCTGGTGTCGCCGCCGCTGTTTTCCACCCATGAACGGATGATGCTTGCAGCCAGTACGTCGGCCAGCCGCGCCAGCATGCCGCCGGAACCGGCGCGGTTCATGGTGATCTCGCCGGCCATGGCTTGCAGCAGATGCGGAATACCTGGCTCGCCAGCCATCAATTCCTTGGCGCGCATCATGTCCGGCATCATGCCCAGCAAGGGGTGCGATCCGTCCAGGTTGAAGTGCATGCTGCCGCAAAACAGCAAGATTTTCGGGCCGTGGCCGCCATTGGAGACATTGAAGACATTGTCCTGCAAAGGCTCGACAGTGTAGCTTTCGATCGGCACGGCAGGAATGCCAGGCGCGCTGGCAACGACATGCTCGGCGCCGCGCGGCAAGAGCAACGCATCGCCGGGTGTCAGCTCAATCCATTCTCCGGCTGGCGAGAACAGCCAGCATCCGCGGCGGCCAATGAAGTGAAATCTTGCTGCCTTCTGGGCAGGAAACAACACGGCCCATGGCTCTGAAAGTTCGCAGCGGCCATAGTCGACGCCATCAAGCCGCAATCCGCGCAAGATGTCGGTGAGCGGACCCTCCGAGGCCGGCAAGGCAGTCTTGGGCGAGGTGAAAACCATGCGGATTTTTCTAGAGCAGTTCATCGTTTAACGGAAACGTTGAACCGCTCTATCTCTTTGTTTTGACGCAATTCCGGACGGAAAAACCGCTTCACACTTTTCCTGGAATTGCTTTAGCCTGGAATCACCAGTCCGTCACGGCCTCCATGCGTCGGCTCAGGGCAACGAACTCGGGTCAACGGGTTCCTTCGGAGCTTTCGCCAGGCGTAGGGACGGAGCATCAAACGAAAAACCCGCCTGTGCGGCGGGTCACTGGCGCAAATCAGCACCATAGACAGAAATGTAGCATAGCTGAGGTCACCGAGTCAAGAAAAAATTCCTATCGCGAAAAGCTGCCGGGACCACCGAACTGGCTGCTGCCTTTGGCAAGCTGAGTTCGAAACCCTGTGCGTCAGCTGGCCTGGCGGATATCGGCCTGTTCCTCGGCCCGGAGATGGCTGCGCGCCGAGCCGATGACGCGCTTGAAGGCGCGGCCGAAGGCGGCATCGGATTCATAGCCGAGACGCCAAGAACCATCACGGTTTTCGGGCCGGCGCCGTTGTGATGGCAGCGACGAAGCGGTTCAGGCTGTCCTCGACATAGGCGGCCACTTCGATCGCCGGGTCAAAGCTCCACCACAGCAACGAGCCTTGCCAATGCGAGGCCATCAGCAGGCCGATGTCGCGTGGCGGGTTGGGCGTCTTGGCAAAACAGGCTGCAAGTGTGTCGCACAGGAACGCCTTCCAGGCCGCACCCCGCGCCCTGAGCACGGGATCGCGCAGATCCTCGCGCAGGACAAGCAGGCCTTCGGCATAGGATTCGATGCCGCCATAGGATTGCGACAGCGCCACCAGCAACGCGACCGCACCGGTGGGGGTTCTGGGAACGGTGGCTGCCAGCTTTCTGGTGTTCTCGTCGAGACCGTCCCAGGCGTGCAGCAAAGTGCGCTGTTTCAGCTGCACCTTGTTCTTGAAGCGCTGCACCAGCGTTGCACCGGAGAGACCGCAGGCCTTTGCCAGACGCTCGAAGGTGAGTGCTTCGGGACCATGCTCGTGGATTAGCCGGTGCGCGGTCTCCAGCACCTGCTCGTCGGACTGGGTTTTTGGCCGTGTCATCTTGACATCCCGATATAACCGAATGATCATTTATATATATGGCGCGAACAGCACAAGCCAGCCTTGTCTGATCGATGAGTCCGTTTTTGGGAGAGTTCAATGACGCTGCAAGGGAAAGTTGCTCTGGTCGCCGGCGGGACGCGCGGCGCCGGACGGGGCATAGCGATCGAACTCGGCGCAGCCGGCGCCACCGTCTATGTCACCGGGCGCAGCACGCGCGCCCAGCAATCCGAATATGCCCGGCCCGAAACCATCGAGGAAACAGCGGAACTGGTCTCGGCGAACGGAGGCAAGGGCATCGCCGTTCAGATCGATCATCTGGTGGCCGACGATGTGCGCAAACTGGTCGAGCGCATCCGCACCGAACAAGGCCGGCTCGACATACTGGTGAATGACATCTGGGGTGGCGAGAAACTGTTCGAGTGGGACAAACCGGTCTGGGACCACAATCTGGACAATGGCCTGCGCATGCTGCGGCTCGGCATCGACACGCATCTGATCACCGCGCACCATGCGCTGCCGCTGTTGATCGAACGTCCGGGCGGGCTGCTCGTCGAGGTCACAGACGGCACGGCCGAATACAATGCCGATCACTACCGGCTGTCGCCATTCTACGATCTCGCCAAGGTCGCGCTGACGCGCATGGCATGGGCGCATGCCCAGGATCTCGCAAAACACGACGCAACGTCCGTGTCGCTGACGCCCGGCTGGCTGCGTTCGGAGATGATGCTGGAAGCCTTTGGCGTGAGCGAGGGCAATTGGCGCGACGCCACCACTGAGGTGCCGCATTTCGTCATTTCCGAGACGCCACGTTTCGTCGGCCGCGCCGTTGCGGCTTTGGCGGCGGATCCGGACCGCTCGCGCTGGAACGGACAGTCGCTGTCCAGCGGCGGGCTGGCGCAGGTCTACGGCTTTACCGACCTCGACGGCTCACGGCCCGACGCCTGGCGTTATGTTCCCGAGGTTCAGGACGCCGGCAAGCCCGCCGATGCGACGGGCTATCGATAGGTAATTGGTTCCTGCGCAATTCCGGACGGAAAACCGCTGCGCACTTTTCCTGGAATTGCGTCAGGCGGACCGCCCGTCGAAATCGAAGACCGACAGGGTCGAGGGATCGAGATCGGCCACGCAGTTGATATTGATGTAGGCGCTGCGTTCACGCCCTTCGCGGACATCCTCTGCAAAGGGATGGATGCCGCAGGCCCGGCAGAACCGGTGCGCGATGGCATGGTTGCCGAATGTGTAGGTGCCCAAATCGTCGCCCCAGGCCAGGACCCGCAAGGTCTCATGCGGAATGGCACACAGCAGGGCGCCCTTGCGCGTGCAGATCGAACAATTGCACCTGATGGCACCGGTCAGTTCGGCCTTGAATTCGAAGGCCACCTTGCCGCAGTGGCAGCTGCCTTTGTAGAGCATCGGGCTTTTCCTCGTATTCGACAGGGTGCAAAACTGCCTGCGCCGGGTTAAGTCTGGGCAAGCCATGCACTGGCCGCACCCCCTTAAGACGTTCGAGGCGTCCGGAGTCCGACACCGAAAATGCAATCCGTTCGTGATCATCTGGAAATCATTCTTGCGCGCCTCGCCGCCCGTGCCGGCGAAGAGCACGTGTTCACGAAGCTCTATGCCGAAGCCGCACGGGCCGCGGCTGATGCCAGCGATGCCCGCAAGCGGGCAAGTGTGACGCTAGGGCCGCTCGACGGCACCGTCGTCTCGATCAAGGACCTGTTCGATGTCGCCGGCGAGCCGACCACGGCCGGTTCGCTGATGCGCAAGACCGCGGCGCCCGCCCAAAGCGACGCGGCCATCGTCAGCCGGCTGCGGCAGGCCGGCGCGGTCATCATAGGCAAGACCAACATGACCGAATTCGCCTTCACCGCGATCGGCGACAACAGGCATTTCGGCACGCCTGGCAATGCCGTGGACGCCAGCCGCATTCCGGGCGGCTCTTCCTCGGGCGCAGGCGTTTCCGTCGGCGAGGCGACAAGCGAAATATCGATCGGTTCCGATACCGGCGGTTCGATACGCATACCGGCTTCACTCAACGGTGTCGTCGGCTTCAAGCCGACAGCGCGACGTGTGCCGCTCGCCGGCGCGTTCCCATTGTCCGCCACGCTGGACTCGATCGGGCCGCTTACCCGAACCGTCGCCCAGTGTGCCGCCGCCGACGCCGTGATGGCCGGCGAGGTGCCGACCGCGCTGGCGCCGATTGCCCTTGCAGGGCTTCGCATAGGCATTCCGCGCGGCGTCCTTTTCGAAGAGACGGAAGACGAGGTGGCGACCGCGTTCGACCGCTGCCTTGGCAAGATCGAGCAGACAGGCGCGCGGATCGCCGACCTGTCGATCGACGATCTGCTCGCCGATTTGCGCGCGGCGACCAAGCGTGGCTC
>NZ_RZRK01001089.1:0-1609 GCF_003997835.1 Mesorhizobium sp. M7A.F.Ca.CA.004.12.1.1 | reverse complement strand
CTACCGCAGTGCGCTGAACGCCTGCAGCGCGGCGATCGCCGCGCAGATTTCCGAAGCCGACGCCATGAAGGTGTTTACCGGCTTTGCCCGGGTGACCGGCATATTGGTCGACGAGGGCAACCCGGCGATGGCGATGGACGCAAGGAGCATGCAGAGCCGCACGCCCAAGCAAGGCCGGCAAATGCCGAAATAAGGTTTTGCTTCTTTCTCCCCGTTCACGGTGAGGTGTGGTCCGCGCAGCGGACGAAAAGCCAATTGCTTGGCTTTTCGAACAGCGAACGCCCGGCAGGGCAATGAGGGGCGGCGCCAGCGCTTCGGTAAGTGGCATCTGAATCGGATGCTTGAATTTCATGTCAGCTTTCAATCCTGCCTCGTCAGCGCTGCCCCTCATCCGCCTGCCGGCACCTTCTCCCCGTGAACGGGGAGAAGAGACCAAGCCTCACCCCGTCGCCACAAATACGCGGCGCTGGAAGCGCGCCTGATGGTAGGTGCAATAGCTTTTCAGCGCCCTGGTGCGCATGCCGCAGCACAGCATGTCGGCGCCCGGCCGGCTGCCTGGCGCATCGTTTTCAGAATCCTCCTCCACCGTCAGATCCAGCGGCGCGCGGCAGCGTGAAAACAGGCAATCGATGAAACGCATCGCCACGCCATGCGGCTGCCGGCCGATGGCCGCGCGCGGCGGCGCCGGCGTCTCCAGGCGATAGGCTACGCCGTCAGCGATCAGCACGCCTACCTCGCGCACGAACGAATGGCGCCTGGGCCGGGCCACTTCACGCGCGGGGATGTCCTTGGCGGCAAGCACGCCATGCATCTTGCCGACGACAGGCGTCGCAGTCCCCGGGGCGCCAGTCGCCCGCTTGCTTTCAGCGCGCTTGCCCACCGCCTGTCTGGCTCGCGGCGGCGGCCCCTTGCCATTGGCAAAACCGATCGCGCCCAGCATGGCGTTGCGGTGCACGATGCCGATGATGGCGTCGCGCGACACCGGGCTGCCGCGCAACGCGCTGAACGCGACTGCAATCCTGGAGGCTGAAAGCCCGTCCTTCAGCCAGCGGCCGATCTCGTGCAATTCCGCGTCGCTATAGCTTGCCATATTCAGCTCCATCCAAAGTTCGGCCGCACGCCGTCGGGCAGCGTCAAGGTTCGACCCGGTGGCCGGGTCGCAGTCAGGTTGTTTTTCAAGAGCCGGCTGTCAGCCGACCAGCCTCAGCCGGATTGGGTAGATTTCCCGCCGGCAAGGTGCAGAAGCCGCGCCTCGGCCGTGTTTCTATCCAGGGCGGAAACCGCCCTGCCCGTTGGCCTGTCGAACAGGATGACGGTGCCGTCCTCGGTGCGGATGCAGGAGCGGCCAGCCGAAAAAACAGCGCCGGCGCCATGCCGGTCGGATTGGGGGCCGGAGCCGCTGGGAGCGGCGGCTCCGGCCGTTCCGGTCGCCGGAGACGGGCGGACCGGACCCGGGGCTGGTGCAGTCAAGCACCGAGCCTCGGGCTTCATCCTGGCCGGGGAGGAGGACAGCCGGGATGAAAGGGGGGCGACAGCCGCCGGGCACACCGCGCACGGGGCCGGCGCCATTGCGCCATCAAAGGTGGACAGGTTTTGCATAACCATATAT
>NZ_RZRK01001088.1:0-1614 GCF_003997835.1 Mesorhizobium sp. M7A.F.Ca.CA.004.12.1.1 | reverse complement strand
AGGTGCCCGAGCCCTGGCGCGTATCCAGCAATCCCTGCGAGACCAGCACCCGCACCGCCTCGCGCACCGTGCCGCGGCTGACCGACAGAAGGTTGGTCAGAGCTGCCTCGTTGGGGATACGCTCGCCGACGCCCCAGCGGCCGCTGACGATTTCAGCGCGCAGGCTCTCGGTGGCGCTGTCGGTGAGATTGGTTCGGATAGCAGGTTGCATCGACCTATTCATCAAGTCATCAGATGACTTGATGAATAGGCCTACTCCTGGCTGCCGTCAAGCTACTGATCGAGATGGTAGTGGGTCAGTCTGAAATTCAGCCTTTGAATGGCCGGCGTTGAATGCGATAATTCAGGCATGGATGACACATCCGAAACTAAGACACGAAACGGTTGGGCGCCCTTGCACGTTGAGCAAGCTCTTGGTCTTAACCCGGACCTGCCAAAGCGCTGCCCCGAGTGTCATGGTGCTGTTCGCGCTCACCGCGAAAGTAACAATGGGATGCGCGCTCATTTCGAACACATCGAAGGGCATGATGGATGCTCGCTAAAGCCGCGAACATTTTCCGGTACTAAATCAATGCACCCAGACGCCCTATCATGAAAGCTTTGCGAGATTGGTGACATTGTTGCGCTGATCGAAGTGAAGGAAATTGAGAAGCCGGTGCTGCGCGGCCCTTACAAGAAGCGGACAGCTTGACTTCAATATGCTATGCCGCCGCCATGAAGAGCTATGATTTCGATCCTACCGAATTCGCCAAGTTAGAGTTCCTATTGGCTCACGCCGTCAGTTTTCTCCATCAAGAGCGGAGCAAGGCCGAACTCAATCAATTCCAGGCCAAATTCCTCCCGATTATTCGCGATGTATATTATCAGGTGTTGGGACCTAAGATTGATGATCGCCAGCGTGAGGCAATCTCTGTATCCGATCCTTGGGATCCAGAGTTGACTCAGGAGCGGGCTATCGAACTCCTAGCTGAGATATTCAAAGCTTAGATTTCAAACTGACTCACTACCATGAGATAGAAACTCACCAAGCTATGGCGCCGATCAGTCGGCGGCTGACGCAAAGCTTGCCATGTGAAACGCCTGGATCTCAGCCGGATAGCGATAGGCGATGCCATAGGGGCAGGCATTGCGGTCAAGGCAGCCGCCGCTGCGGCACGGCTCGCCCTTCGCTCCTCGCACATGCGCCAGACAGGACTGGTAGGCGAATCCTTCCGTGGAATAGGCATCGACCGGACAGTATCTCAGGCAAGGTTTCTCGACACAGGTGTCGCAAAGGTGGATCGCCTTGCCCTGCTCCGGAAGCGCGATCTCGTCCTCGAACAGCAGCGCACCGCGATAGGCATGCCAAAGCCCGTATTGCGGATGCATGAGGATGCCGAGCGGCGACGGTTTTAAACCCTCGGCCCGCATCGCCCATTGCTGGAACGGAAGATAGGGTTTGTCGGAAGGCGAAACCGCACGGGCTTGGAATTCATTGGCCACGGCGCCAATGACCTGCCGCGACCAGTTGTCGAGCGGATCGGCGATTGTCCGTGGCTGGTTTTCGCGCCAGCGCAGGAAATGCGGCCAAGGTGCCGCCCCCGCCTGCCCCACCAGCAGCACGGACCTTGCTGG
>NZ_RZRK01001087.1:0-1616 GCF_003997835.1 Mesorhizobium sp. M7A.F.Ca.CA.004.12.1.1 | reverse complement strand
GCGTCATGCGGCCCTAGACTAGCCGGAAGCTGACACGGGTTCGAATCTGAACCCGCCGTTCATCGGCCCTTCAGGCTGTTTTTGGCATGTTGCCGGCACCATCAATGCGGCCAAGGCCGAAGGAGACGAAGATATGCTGACCCGCCGTACACTTGCCGCCGCGCTGATCGCGGCAATTGCCATGCCAAGCCTCGCCGCAGCCCAGGCGACAACGCCTTCGGCCGCGACGATCGAGCGGAAGCTCGAGGCGGCGCCGCGGGTGAAATTGCGGCCGAACGAGCGCGTCACCATCCGCGAATTCAAGCGGCGCCCGGATTTGCGCCGCATGGCCCGCTCGATCGATATCCAGTCGATCAACTTCGCCTTCGGTTCGGCGGCTATTGCCAACTCGCAATACGACAAGATCGAGACCATTGCCGACGCGCTGCGGCGCATCCTGCGCCGCGATCGCGGCGCCCGCGTGCTGATCGAGGGCCACACCGACGCCGTCGGCTCCTTCCAGTCGAATCAGGCTCTGTCCGAACAGCGCGCCGCTTCGCTCAAGCGCACATTGGTGCGCGAATTCGGCGTGCCGGGTCATGCTCTCGAGACAGTCGGCTATGGCGAAGAGTTTTTGCTGGTGCAGACGCAGAACGAAAACTGGCAGAATCGCCGGGTGACACTGCGCCGCTTCGACGATTTCATCCGTTGAGCCGCAGCTCTGAATTTTAGTTAGACGGCGCTTTCGACGGGACTTGATGAGAGCCGGTCGCCGACGGGCGACCGGCTCTTCGATATCTGGCAGGAATCGGGTGGGCGGCGAGAGTTCAAAGGGATAATTTCCGGTAGACCACACCGGAGATTTTCCATGACCATCCAGTTCAAAGCTTTGCCGACCGAAGGTGTCAGGACGCTGCAGCGCGGCGGGATCGATGCTTATGGCCAAATGCCCGAGCGAAAGATCTCCGACGGTGACGGCATGCCTTGCCGGCATTGCTTGAAGAACATCGCCGCCGGCGACGCCTATCTTGTTCTGGCGTACCGGCCATTCCCGCAGCTTCAGCCCTATGCTGAAACGGGGCCGATCTTCCTGCATGGCGAGGAATGCGACCGCGCTGCCGAGAGCGAGGCGCTGCCCGAGATTCTCGAAAGCCCCGACTACATCGTGCGCGGCTATGGCAGGGATGATCGCATCGTCTACGGCAGCGGCGGCGTCATCCCGACCACGGCAATTGCTGCACGGGCCGAGACGCTGTTCGAACGCGACGAGATCGCCTACGTCCATGTCCGTTCGGCGCGCAACAATTGCTACCAGTGCCGCATCGAGCGCGCTTGAGGCTGAGATTAGCCGCTGGAAACAGTTGTCGTACTCCCGTCGCATATTCGCGATAGAAAGCTATTGTCGATCGATTTGCCGACCGCGGATGAACCGGCGGTAAATCTCGACATCGAGGAAGCGGGGCTTTGGCTCCGCTTTTTTGTTGCCTGCGTTTGGCGCGGAAAGATTCGAGCAATAAAAAAAAGCCCGCCGGCATGGCCGACGGGCTGCAACTGTTTGGCTGGAGGGCCTTTTAGTTGAACTTGTACTTCGCGCCGAGACGCACGGGGTGGACAGAGGAGTTCGAGGTAAGGGTGTC
>NZ_RZRK01001086.1:0-1618 GCF_003997835.1 Mesorhizobium sp. M7A.F.Ca.CA.004.12.1.1 | reverse complement strand
CTGTCGGATGGCTCCAATGTTGGTGCGATAAGCCGCCTCGGTGCCCCCCTTGAACACGGCCGACCCGGCGACCAGCACATTGGCCCCGGCCGCGGCGACCAGCGGGGCGGTTTCGGCCGTGACGCCGCCATCGATTTCGATGTCAATCGGGCGGTGGCCAACCAGTGCCTTGATTCGCCTGATCTTCTCGATGACCGCGGAAATGAAGGCCTGGCCGCCAAAGCCTGGATTGACCGTCATCAGCAGCACTAGGTCAAGCCTGTCGAGCACATACTCGATGACGCTCTCCGGCGTCGAAGGATTCAGCGATACGCCGGCCTTCTTGCCGAGATTTTTGATCGCCTGCAGGGAACGATCGAGATGCGGCCCGGCCTCGGCGTGCACCGTGATGATGTCGCAGCCGGCGTTGGCGAAGGCGGCCAGATAGGGGTCGGCCGGCGCGATCATCAGATGGCAATCGAAAATTTTGTCCGTTCGGTCGCGGATCGCCTTGATCACCGGCGGACCGAAGGTGATGTTGGGTACGAAATGGCCGTCCATCACGTCGAGATGGATCCAGTCGGCACCCGCCCGCACGACAGCTTCGACCTCATCGCCGAGCCGCGAGAAATCCGCGGAAAGCACGGAGGGTGCGATGATTGTCCTGGTGACCATGGTCGTCGTCTCCAATTCTGTCTGCGGGTGTTGGTCGCTGCGCCAGCCGGCTCCATCCCGTCAGCGCATCTTCGTCTCCGGTTCGCCTTCGAGTTTCCCTTCCGCGAACACGCGGCTGCCGCGAATGTCGGATTCCTCGATGGTGACAAGATCGGCTTTGGTCAACACCCGGCTGCGCGATGCGAAAAGCCGGTTGGCCTGCCGCAGCCGCGCCCGGTCGAGCCCATTGCGGACCGAACGCGCGTTGGAGAAATGCGGCAGCCTCATGCGGATCGGAAGATACTCTTCGAGCGCACGGGACGCCGCCTCGCTGAGGCGATAATTCTGCTCCGCGAGCATAATCTCGGCGATCGATTTCAGTTCGCTGACGCCATAGTCGGGGAAATCGAGGTGATGGGCGATGCGCGAACGCATGCCGGGATTGCTGTCGAAGAAGCGGTCCATCTTGTTCTTGTAGCCGGCAAGGATCACAACCAGATCGTCACGGTTGTTCTCCATGCACTGCAGCAGGATTTCGATCGATTCCTGGCCGTAGTCGCGTTCGTTCTCGGGCTTGTAGAGATAATAGGCCTCGTCGATGAAAAGCACGCCGCCCATGGCACGCTTGATCACCTCGCGGGTCTTGGGCGCGGTGTGGCCCACATACTGGCCGACGAGATCGTCGCGCGTCACGGCGACCATGTGGCCTTCGCGGACATAGCCCAGACGATGCAGGATTTCGGCCATCCTCAGCGCCACGGTGGTCTTTCCGGTGCCGGGATTTCCCGTAAAGTTCATGTGCAGCGTCGGGGCGCCCGAAGTCAGCCCGAACTTGCGGCGAAGCCGGTCGACCAGGAGGAGAGCGGCGATCTCGCGGATGCGGGTCTTGACCGGCTTCAGGCCAACGAGTTCACGGTCGAGCTTGTCCATGACCTCGTCGATGTTGGACGCCTCGAACTCGGCCTGCAGATCAACCGTCGCGTCC
>NZ_RZRK01001085.1:0-1621 GCF_003997835.1 Mesorhizobium sp. M7A.F.Ca.CA.004.12.1.1 | reverse complement strand
GTTCAGATCGTCACCCTCGCCCTGATCTTCATCGGCGCAACCTTCGCGACGACGGAAGTGACCACCGTGGCGATCACCAAGGAGCTTGGCCAACCGGGCGCCGCCAGCCTCGTCATCGGCGTTTATGCGCTGGGATCGTTCGTGCTCGGCATCATCGTCGGCGCGCTCAGCCTGAAGGCGCCGCTGAAACGCCAGCTGGCCATCGCAGTCGCCCTCGTCGCGCTCGGCACGCTGTTGCCGCTCACCGCCGACACCGTGCCACTGCTGGCGCTGACCGTGTTCATCAGCGGTGTGGCGATCTCGCCGACCTTCATCACCGCGTTCGGCCTGATCGAGCGGCATGTGCCGGAAGCGATGCTGACCGAAGGCATCACCTGGGTCATGACCGGCATCGGCATCGGCATGGCGCTGGGCTCGTTCGCGGCCGGCGCGATGGTGGATGCGTTCGGCGCCAAGAGCGGGTTCTGGGTGTCGGTGGCTTCAGGCACGATCGCACTGGCCACGGTGCTGCTCGGCCAACGCAGCCTTGCCACGACTGAGTGCGAGATGGACGGATGCGAAGCAGCCGCGATTGCCGCGGAATAGTTCCGGCGCGTCCGGGCTTTAGGACCGGGCGCGCCGCTCTAGGCGGCCGGGCCTGAAATATTGGCTTTTCCCGGGTGCGCCAATGCCAAAAGTATCGTTGGCGCCCCGCGCAGCATCACCTCTTTTTCGAAGGCGAAGCCACATTTCTCCAGCACCCGTCGCGAGGCCGGATTGGCGGGGCGGACGAGGCCGACAACCCGATCGGCACGCAAGGGGCCGAACGCGGTGCGCAGTGCTTCCATCACCAATTCCGTGGCATAGCCATGTCCCCAGGCCGCCGGATGAAGATGATGGGACAGGTTCAGACCGTCGAAATCCGCCGATACCGTGACGCCGCCGAAGCCGATCAACTTTCCATCCGCCTCGACTGCCCAGCGGCCAAAGCCGTGCTTGTCCCAATGACCGATGTCGCGCCTCAGCCGCGCGGCGCTCTGCTGGGCTCTATCCGGAACAGGGTCGGGTCGATGCGCAACAAGCTCCCCGCGCGAAAAGAGATCGATCAGGAAATCCAGATCAGCCTCTGCCGGGCGGCGCAGCAAAAGCCGCTCGCTGCGCTGGCTGGAAGGCAGGGGCGCATTCATCCGTCTTCTCCGGCAACCGGATCGGCGGGAGGCTCAGAGGATCTCGGTCTTGGCGATGTGGATGCCAAAACCTTCGAGGCCGACATAGTGGCGTTCGCGCGAGGCGATCAGGTTGATCGAGGAGATGCCGAGATCCTTGAGGATCTGCGCGCCGAGCCCGATCTCGCGCCACTCGTTTTCGCGGCGGCGGGCCTCTTCGTGATCCTCGCGGTCGCCGCTTGCCGGTCGTTTGCGCTCCTGATGCGCAACGCCGACGGAGCCTTCTCTGAGATAGACGATGACGCCGCGCCTGCGCTCGCCCATTGCCTTCATAATGGCGTCGAGCCGGTGGCTGGTGCCGAACACATCGGTCACCACATCCTCCGAATGCAGGCGCACCGGGACCTCCTCGCCGTCACGAATGTCGCCGAAGACGATGGCGACGTGGTGCATGGAGTCCCACGGCAGCGTGTAGG
>NZ_RZRK01001084.1:0-1628 GCF_003997835.1 Mesorhizobium sp. M7A.F.Ca.CA.004.12.1.1 | reverse complement strand
GCGGAATACCGTGCAAGGCGCGCCGAGAGGCAGGTCAATATGGCCCCCGAAAAGCCGGTCGGCGATCGCCAAAAAAGAGGCATACATCAAGGGGATGGAGCCAGACCCTGATTCAATTTCACCGGAGCAGGCTACGGGATCGACACCTCACGCGGTTCGACGAGGATGTCCGCCTCGATCGCGGCGTTAATGAACGCCGCCCTTGCCGCCGAGACTTCTTTCTTTCCCTCGAGCACGGCCAGACAGACCTTGCGGGCAACCATATGCTTTTGCCCGGTCGCAACCGGCCAGCGGTTCAGCAGGACGTCTGCAGCCTGAGCGACCCGCTCCACGTTGAAGATCGAGTTTCGCGATCGGCCGAGCGCAATCCTGACCGGCTCATCGAAACGCTGATCTTGCACGATGCCACTCCCCAAAGTCGGCATTCATCGATTCGCGGCCTTCAACCCCGAGCAATGTGATAGGTTCCGCGCTAAAGGTGCAAGATGTCCGATTCCAGTGGCCAGAAAAATCCCAGGCTGATCGTCGTGGTCGCCTTCGATCGCGGTGAGGATGGCGAGCTGTTCCCAGCCTTTGGACCCGCCGACCAGCAAAGCGAAGACCGCGCTATACGCACCGCCAAGGCTCTGGCGGCAAAGCATGCCGGCGTCATCGCCTGGAGCCGTGAGGCCGATCCGACGCTAGGCGAATACGGCCCGCCGAACACGCTCTTCGTCAGCGGCGACGTACCTGACATGGAGTAATCTGGCGTCAGGATCCGGCCTGCGCTCAATGCCGCAGCCAGAACGGAGACTTCTCAGAAAACACCCGCCTTTCCTTGAAGCTTGATGCAAGCCGGTTCCCTCGCCCATCAAGCAAAAGCCCGCCACGGTGAACCGGAGCGGGCCTTGGAGGAGGATAAGGGGTGGGACCCTCTCCTCTTGTTTCCACGGGGGGGTGTGGACCGCAATGACCATACGAAAGTTTTGCAGAGTGCAAGATCACAAGCCGGCTTGCCTGCATCACAATCCGGTGCGCGCCGACATTGGGGGCGCTCACGAGATTGCGATCTGTCGGCGACAACCGGGCGGGCCTGGCTAGATGCGCCCGAGCACGACAAGCACGATGACGATGAGCAGCACGAGCCCGAGGCCGCCGCCGCCATAGTAGCCGGCGCCATAAAAAGGACCTCCGCCGAGGCCGCTGAAGCCGCCAAGCAGGGCAAGGATAAGAATGATGATCAGTATGGTTCCAAGGCTCATGGCTTTCAGCTCCCGTTAGCGCTGACGCATTGGGTCGAACATCGCGGCCGCGATGTTCGAGGACGAGAACGTTCCCAAGGCTCTACCGTTCCGTGCGATCGTGGCAACGGAAACGGCCATCCAACGTGATGGAAGCCAGAACTTTGATACCGGCACGCCAATGAACGCGGAAAGCCCGCCAGTGTGGCGGGCCTTCCGACCAGCCGGAGGCCAGGAACATGCGGCCGGGCCTCAGGGCCGGTTCGGCACCTCCAGTCCCGGCACCTCCAGCATCAGCGGCGCGCGATCAGGAGGCAGAGTTGCCGGAGGTCGCGGTCGTAAGCGCCTTCGCTGCCGAGCACGTCGACGCAGCGCTTCTTCATTCGCGCCACGTTGCTATCCGACATC
>NZ_RZRK01001083.1:0-1635 GCF_003997835.1 Mesorhizobium sp. M7A.F.Ca.CA.004.12.1.1 | reverse complement strand
TGTCAGTACGGTCGGATTGAGCCAGTAGCCGCCATCGACGGGCGCCTTGGTCGGGCGCCCACCGGCGAGAGCAAGCCTCGCGCCGCCCGCCACGGCTTCCGCAAGCACCGCCTCGACCTTTTCCAACTCTTCACGGCTGACTTTCGGGCCGATATCGGTATTTGTGTGCATCGGATCACCGACGACGAGCGACTTGGAGAATTCCACAAAGCGTGTGACGAACTGATCGTAAATCGAACGGTGAACGAGCGTGCGTTCGTTGCAAATGCAGACCTGTCCGCAATTCATGTATCGCGACGTGGCTGCGGAACGAACCGCCAGGTCGAGATCGGCATCAGCCAGGACGATGAATGGCGCCTTGCCGCCAAGCTCCAGCGAAACAGGCGTCAGATTGCGCGAAGCGTTCGCCATGATGCGCTTACCGGTCGGTACGCTTCCAGTCATGGTGATGAGGTCGACGCCGGGTTCCGTGCAGAGCACTTCGCCTATGGTTTCACCCCGTCCCGTTATGATGTTCACCACGCCGTCCGGCACGCCCGCTTCGACAAAGATGCGAGCCATTTCGAGCGCCGAAAGCGGCGTGTCTTCATGTGGTTTGAGGACGATGGTGTCGCCGGCGATCATGGCGGGCGCCACCTTTCGGCTGACCAAGGCGCTCGGGTAATTCCACGGAATGATGGCGGCGACAACGCCTACCGGTACACGCTGTATCCAGACCTGCTCTCCCGCGTAGTCGGACGGCAAGATCTCACCTTGAATGCGACGGGCAAATTCGGCGTAGTAGTCGAAGAACTCGGCTGCGCCGCCGACTTCACCTATTGCTTCATTGATCGGTTTGCCTTGTTCCCTGACCACCACCTCGGCCAGATGCCGGGCGTTCTGCCGGATCAAGACCGCGATCCGCTTCATGATCGCCGCACGGGCAAGAGGCGATTTGAGCCCCCAAGCCTTCTGCGCCTTGCGGGCGGCGTCTATCGCCTGGCGAGCCTGGTCTGGGCTTGCCTCGGGCACGTCGACAAAGGCCTTGCCGTTAGCCGGGTTGATAACCGAGCGCGTGCCAGCTTCGCCGATGACGAACTTCCCGTTGATCAACATGAGATACGATGTCTTTTCTTCTGCTGACATGGTTCAATCCGGTTCTGCGTGCGTTGCAGGCGTGCCGACGCCTAAGGGTTGGATTTCGCCGCGGCCATCTGGACCGCGAACTCGATCGCTTCGACCAAGCTGTCCTCATTGGCGATGCCCTTGCCGGCGATGTCGAAGGCCGTGCCGTGGTCGACGGAGGTGCGGATGATCGGAAGGCCGAGCGTGACATTGACACCGGAGAGCGCTTTCCACTCACCGGTCTCGGGATCGACATTGAAGCCGAGCAGTTTCACCGGGACATGGCCCTGATCGTGATACATCGCGACCACCGCGTCATACTGGCGGGCGCGCAACTTGACGAAAACCGGAGAGAAGGGAACAGGAAAAAAAAAGGAAAAAGAGGAGGAGGGGGAGGAGGAGAAGAAAGGGGGAGGGAGGGAGAGAGAAGAAAGGAAGAAAAGGAAGAATGAGAAGGAGTGAGGGTGAAGAGAGGAAAGAGAAAGTAGGGGAGGGGAAAGGAAAAGGAAGGGAAAAGAAGAGACCGGAAAC
>NZ_RZRK01001082.1:0-1636 GCF_003997835.1 Mesorhizobium sp. M7A.F.Ca.CA.004.12.1.1 | reverse complement strand
TGCTTGACGATAAGTTCCGCGGGATAAGTGGCAAGCTCGCCATAGGCCGGCCAGCGGATCATCGATTGCGGCGGGATGGCACTGACGCCGTCGCCCGGCGCGAATTCCTTCACGCCGTCGCCTATAGCCTCGATGACACCCGCCGCTTCGAGACCAAGCCCCGAGGGCAGCTTCGGCGTCTCGATATAGGAACCCGCGCGCAGCAGCGCGTCGGCGCGGTTGAGGCCGAGCGCCTTGACGCGGATTTGAACTTCGCCCGGGCCCGGTGGGGGAAGCTCGGCATCCTCGATGCGCAGAACCTCAGGGCCGCCATGCTGGTGAAAGCGAACCACACGTGTCATTCGGGATACTCCAAATCAACTGGACCGAATGAGCTATGCAGCTAGGCTGCCCAGGGATAAATGGCTGCACGAGAAGAACAGTAGAAACCAGGAGTTCCGAATATGGATCGGCTCGAAAGCATGGCTGTGTTCGTCAAGGCCGTCGATCTCGGCTCGTTCGCGGCAGCAGCGGTCGCCCTGGACGTCTCGGGACCGATGGTTGGCAAGCATGTCCGGTCTCTCGAAGAACGGCTTGGCGTTCGCCTGCTCAACCGGACCACACGCCGGCAGAACCTGACCGATTTCGGCCGCGCTTACTATGAACGCTGTCGGGTGGTGCTGGCCGAGGCCGACGCCGCAGATGCGCTCGCCGCCGACCAGTTTTCGGAGCCACGCGGAAAACTGCGCGTCACCATGCCGGCGCATTTCGGTCGCCACTGCGTGACGCCCGTGCTGCTGAAACTCGCCCGGCAATATCCGATGCTGGAACTCGATCTATCTCTCAGCGATCGCTTCGCCGATCTTGCCGAGGATGGCTACGATCTCGCCATTCGGACCGGTGCTCTGGGCGACAAGGCGGGGGTGATCGCACGCCGCGTCGCGCGCCAGGACATGGTCGTCTGCGCCGCACCTTCCTATCTCAGAAATCATGGCGAACCGCGACAGATCGAGGATCTCGCCGACCATCAGGCAATTGTCTACCGCCGGCTCGGCCAGATCATTCAGCCCTGGCTATTTGCTCGAGAGGGGCAACCGGTGCAGGAGATCATACCGACCGGCCGTCTGCGGCTCGACGATCTCGATGCCATCGCTGACGCGGCTGCCGACGGCATGGGCCTTGCCTGGTTGCCCTGGTGGCTGGTGCGCGAGCGCATTGAAGCCGGCGTTCTGCTGGCGCTGTTGCCGGATCAGCCGCGATATCTCTACGACTGCCACGCCCTTTGGCTGCAGACACCGCATCTGCCGCTGAAGGTGCGGCTGGCCGTCGATGCGCTGGCGGCTGCCTTGCCGAAGTCGATGGCCTAACCGCAACGTCGCAATCGCTCTCAGTTGAGATCGCGCGGATACTCCTTGACCTCGCTGCGGTCGACGATCAGCTCATCGCCATCATGGGCGGTGATGTGGGTCTCGATCCGCCAGACCTTTCGCAGCGCCCTTACCGTCGCCTTCACTGAAAGCCGCACCTGCCAGTCGCCGCGACCATAGGACTTGTCCCAGGTGCAGGTGCCGACCGCCGAGTTCGGATCGTCGGGGTGGATGATGAACCGGTCGACATGCCTCGCCGAGAGCACCATTCCCGTATGTGGATGCCGCAC
>NZ_RZRK01001081.1:0-1636 GCF_003997835.1 Mesorhizobium sp. M7A.F.Ca.CA.004.12.1.1 | reverse complement strand
GTCGTATTTCAGGCCGAGCCTGCCGATCATGAAGGCGACGACCTTGTCGCGATCCTCCGGCGCCAGCCCGCTCGCCCGGCAGATGCGGGTGTTGTAGGTGCGGTAGCGCGACAATGGCACGGCGACGCAGCCTTCGCCGATCGTGACCTCGATCAGGCGCGGCCGTTCCGAGCCGTCTTCCGGCGCGGGCAAGGCATCGCCGACATAGAAGGCCGCATGCGACCAGGTCGACTGGGTCAGGTACTTGATCGCCGCCGAGATCTTCTGATTGCCCTCGATCAGCAGGATGTCGCCCGGCTCAAGCGTGCGGCGCAGCGTTTCGGCATCGGACGGAGTGTAGGGCTCGTAGCCGGACGATTCTCCCTGCAGCCGGCCGGCAAGCCAGCGGCCAAGTCGATCCAGAAGCGTGTCGCCGGGCTCGGTCATGCCCCATGGCGATTAGCATGGGCGGGTAATGAGGGCTAGCGCACGCCTTCCTCCCCCGTCCGGAGCGCGAGGAAGAGCGTCCTACGATGCCGCGGCCTCTTCCGGCGGCGCAGCCAGATCGTCGCGCGCCTTGCGGGCCAGTTTGCGTGTCGAGCGTTTGGGATTGTCGCCGAACAGCTCGGCCGCTTCGGCCAGGCAGCTCTTCTTCAGCTGCTTCTCCGACCGCTTCAGCAGCTTGCCCAGAAGTTTCGTGTCCTCGGGCAGCCCGAGTGGCTGGTCGTCGGCCTCGAGCAACGCGCGCATCACCAGCACATCGTGCAGGTCGCCCAGCCGCTCGCCCAGTTCGTCGACCGCCTTGCGCCGGGCCTTGATCGGTGTCGGCCACAGCCTGCCGAGCAGCGACAGATGCATGCCGTGGGTCTTGGCCGCCTTGCGCAAATCGTGGAAATCATCGGCCGCGCCCCGCGATCTGGCCTTGTCGAGCGCCTTCCTGGCACGGCGCAGCGTGACGCGGGCACCTTCGGCAAGCACGTCGGCCGCCTGTTCCGGCTGGTCGGGCAAGGCCAACGCTTCGACGCGTTTGAGGCCATCCTCGCAAGCGGCGGTCGCCGCGCCGATCGCCGCCTCGAGCCCGCTGCCTTCGTGCAGTTCATGCTGGCGCGCGATCAGCCTGTCGCGCGCAGCAGTAAGCCCATCGTCGGCGCTCTCCTTGGGAAAGCTCGCCGCCAGCCGGTCGATGGTTTCGATCAGCGCTGTCGCCTCGCGCGGACCGGCAAGCAGGCCGGCTACATTGCGATAGCACTGGTTCTCGGTCTCGCAGAATGTTTCGTCGCCGGAACGAACAAGCCGCAGCAGGGCGCGGGCGCTCTTCAGCCGCTTGCGGCACTTGTGCAGCGCCTGTTCCGGCCGGCTCCGTGCGGCGTCAAGGTGATGCAGCGCCTTGCCGATTTCCTCGGCAAGGATACGCCTGACCTCGCCGGTCAGCGGCAGGCGCGGATCGATACGAAAGCTCATGCGGCGATCTCCGGTATCCCCCCAAGGGCGAGCGACGCGTTGTAGAATTTTGACTCGCCGGTGACTTCGCGGCCGAGCCAATCAGGCAGCATTTCGTCCGGCACGTCCTCCGGCGTCTCAAGTTCGGCGATCACAAGTCCCGCAAGCGGACCGCCGAAGACATCGATTTCGTAGAGATAGCCACGGTGCCTAACAT
>NZ_RZRK01001080.1:0-1639 GCF_003997835.1 Mesorhizobium sp. M7A.F.Ca.CA.004.12.1.1 | reverse complement strand
CCGCCAGCCTCCTCGGCTTTCGCCGACAGGCCGGTGCCGGCGCCGCCGCCGACGATCGGCACGCTCTTGGCGATCATTCCCCTGAATTTCTTCAGTATATCCTTGCGCGGTATGGCGGGCATCTTTCTGGATCTCTCACTGTCTGGCGATGTCGAGGAAGGCTGATGTTGCAGCCTTTGCGAATTCCGGGTCGTTGATATGCAGCGGCAGGCGCGTCACGCGGCGCTTGCTGTTGGGTTCGATGGTGCGCTCGATGGCATCGAACAGAACGGCGTCGGCTTCCGGGTTGAAGAAGGCGCCGCCTTCGATGTCGAGCGCCGAGACGCCTTTTTCCGGGATGAGAAAATGCACCGGCCCTCCGCAGCGGGCGAGTCTGGTGCCGATCCACTCGCCGATCGCGCGGCATTCGTCCGCCGTGGTGCGCATCAGCGTGACATTGGGATTGTGTTCGTAGAACAGCCGATCGCGATAGGGCTCCGGAATGGTCGAAGGCGCCCAGAAGTTCACCATGTCGAGCGCGCCGACGGAGCCGACATAGGGCAGCCCCGTGCGAACTATGGCGCCGAAACGATCCTCCGTCGCCGGCAGCACGCCGCCGAACAGCAGATCGCAGACTTCGGTCGTGGTGATGTCGACGATACCGGACAGCAAGCCGCTGTCGGCCAGCTTTTCCATGCTGCGGCCGCCGGTGCCGGTGGCGTGGAAGACCATGCAGTCATATCTGGAACGGAGCTGGTCGGCGATGGCGGTCACGCAAGGCGTTGTGACGCCGAACATGGTGAGGCCGATCGATGGTTTGCCGTCGGGTGGCGGCGCCGGCTTGGTTGCCATGCCTACGATCGCCTGGGCGGCATTGTGCAGCACGACACGGGAGATCCGGTTCAGTCCGGCCATGTCGGTCACCGCAGGCATCATGATGATGTCGGAGACATCGACATAGGGTGCGGTATCGCCGGAGGCGAGCGTCGAGACCATGATCTTGGGCAGGCCGAGCGGCAGGGCGCGCATGCCCGACGTGATGATCGAGGTGCCGCCGCCGCCGCCAATGCCGATGATGCCGGAAATGTCGGCGCGCGACTGGACGAAGCGGGCGAAGGCGATGCCCATCGCGGCGACCGCGGCGCCACGGTCATTGCCGCCGAGCACGGCGTCACGGCCGCCGGGATGATGGTCGGCGATTTCCCTCGCGCCGATATCGACGGGGATGGTTGCGTCGCGCGTTCCGACATCGACACGACAAACGAGGGCGCCCGCAGCAGTGATCGCATCGGCCAGGAAGGCGAGCTCCTCGCCCTTCGTGTCCGCGGTACCCGCCACATAGATACGCTTCATTGCGCTCCCCCGATCCTGGCAGGCGCGATGCCGCCCCCATTGCTCATTGCCCGGGCCACTCGACGATGCGGACACCATTGCAAATTTTTGAGACGCGCGTATCGTATTGGTATGAATGTCTCACGTCAACAATCCACTGCGAGCGACGACGCTGAACGGGCAACCGGCCCGGTGCCCGAACGTGGGCCGCGCGCGCGGACCAAACGGCTGATGCTGGAGACGGCAACGAGGCTGATGCAGGCGGGCGTCACGCCCTCGGTCAGCGAGGGCGCCGAGGCGGCCGAGGGTTTCCGGGCCACCGCCTATC
>NZ_RZRK01000107.1:0-11214 GCF_003997835.1 Mesorhizobium sp. M7A.F.Ca.CA.004.12.1.1 | reverse complement strand
GCGTCGAGGACGGAATGTCGAGCTTGCCCTGGACGCTGCCGACGGCAAGCCCGTCGTCACCGGCGCGCACCAGGATGCGATAGAGCTGAAGCCGCGTCGGGTTGCCGAGCGCTTCGAGCTGGGAGGCTGCTTTTTCGAGTTTCATGGAAATAAACTATACGGCACTTTTCGCATCGTCAACCCAAATTTCGAAAAATATGGAAATACGAAACCCAGGCACCGTCAAAGGTGCCTCAGATCGACCGCTGGTTGACCCGCTTGGCGACCTCTTCCGCACTCTCGACCCGCTCGGAATAGCGGTCCGTCAGGTAGTTGGAGCGGTCGCGCAGGAGCAGGGTGAACTTCATCAGCTCCTCCATCACGTCGACGATCCGGTTGTAATACGATGACGGCTTCATGCGGCCGGCTTCGTCGAACTCGGCGAAAGCCTTGGCGACCGACGATTGGTTGGGGATGGTGACCATTCGCATCCAGCGGCCAAGGATGCGGAGCTGGTTGACGGCGTTGAAACTCTGGGAGCCGCCGGAGACCTGCATGACGGCGAGCGTCCTGCCCTGCGTCGGACGTACTCCGCCCATCGACAGCGGCAGCCAGTCAATCTGCGCCTTCATCACCCCCGTCATGGAACCGTGCCGTTCCGGAGAGCACCAGACCTGGGCCTCCGACCAGATGGACAGGTCGCGCAATTCCCTGACCTTGGGATGGTCGGCGGACGTCGAATCCGGCAGCGGCAGGCCCGAAGGATTGAAGATGCGAACCTCGGCGCCGAGGCGGCGAAGGATTCGCGCGGCCTCCTCGGTGACGAGGCGGGAATAGGACCGCTCCCGCAGCGATCCGTAGAGCATCAGCACGCGGGGCTTGTGAATGGACCTGGGCGCGTCCAGCAGAACCTGCATATCGATCGGCCGAAACTGCTCTTCGTCGACGTTCGGCAGCGCGTCATCGGCGACGTGGTTCTGCTCAGCCAATGCGCTTGCCCTTGATGTCGACGACGACTTCGCCGTCCTCTTTAACGAACGGCCCGATATTGGGGTTGGGCAGGATGTCGAGAACCGCTTCCGAAGGTCGCGCGAGAACGACGCCGAGACGCGTGACCACGATCGGCCGATTGATCAGGATCGGATGCGCCATCATGAAGTCCAGAATTTCATCGTCGGTCCACTTGGGATTGCCGAGATCGAGTTCCGCGTAAGGCGTGCCCTTCTCGCGCAGCAATTGGCGCGGCATCATGCCCATCGCGGCAATCAACTCGACCAGCCTTTCGCGCGACGGTGGCGTCTTCAGATATTCGATCACCTCCGGCTCTTCGCCGGACTGGCGGATCATGGCCAGCGTATTGCGCGAGGTGCCGCAATCGGGGTTGTGGTAGATGGTGACGGTCATTCGGCAGCCTTCATCTGTCTTGTTGATTTCGCTTCGGCGAGCAGCCAGCCCGCCAGGGCCATGGCCAGCAGCGCCCCCAGCAATTCGGCGGCTATGAAGCCCGGCAGGTCGACCGGACGGATGCCAGAAAACGTGTCGGAAAAGGCGCGGGCGATCGCGACAGCCGGGTTGGCGAAGGAGGTCGAGGCCGTGAACCAGTAGGCGGCGGTGATGTACAGCCCGACAAGCCACGGGATCGCGTCGGAGCGGAAGCGCAAGCCTGCCAGGATGGTGAACACAAGGCCGAAGGCGGCGACTGCCTCCGCGAGCCATTGCCCGGTTCCGGTCCGCACCGTCGCTGAGGCCTGCAGGATAGGCAGTTCGAACATGGCATGGGCCAGAAACGTCCCGGCAATGCCGCCCACGACCTGGGCGGTGACATAGGCAAGCGCCGCGTTCGCCTCGATCTCGCGGCGAAGCGCGAACACCAGCGTAACGGCCGGATTAAAGTGCGCCCCTGAGATCGGTCCCAGTATCGTGATCAGCACGACGAGGATCGCCCCGGTCGGCAGCGTGTTGCCGAGCAGCGAAACGGCGACGTCGTGTGTCAGCCGGGCGGCCATGATGCCGGAGCCGACCACGGTCGCGACGAGCAGCGCGGTTCCCAAGGCTTCCGCGACGATGCGGCGTGGCAGGTCGTTCGCCACGAGCTTCAGCCGGCCTTCGGCAGGTTGCGGCCGATTTCATCCAGCCGCTTCTGCAGGGCAAGCTTGTCGACCATGCTCATCGGCAGGCTGATGAAGATCGAAATCCGGTTGTTGAGCATGCGATAGGCTTCGGCAAAGGCCAGATGTTTTTCGGCATCGGTGCCCTCCGCGTCAGCCGGATCAGGCACGCCCCAATGTGCGGTCATCGGCTGTCCTGGCCAGACAGGGCACGATTCATTGGCGGCGTTGTCGCAGACCGTGAAAACGAAATTCATCTCCGGCGCACCGGGAACCGCGAATTCTTCCCAGTCCTTCGAACGGGCAAAGGACGTGTCGTAATTGAGGTTCTTCAGAAGCTGGAGCGTGTAGGGATGCACCGCCCCTTTGGGATGCGACCCGGCCGAATAGGCCTTGAACTTGCCGGCGCCAATACGATTGAGAATCGCCTCTGCGATGATCGACCTCGCCGAATTGCCGGTGCAGAGGAAAAGAACGTTGTACGGTTCGCTCATGGTGCATGCCTCCCTTCTAGCATTTGCAGGTTACCGCCTGGATCACGGGCTGGCAGAGCTCCGGCGCGCCATTGCAGCAATCTTCCATCAGATAGGCCAGCAGGTCGCGCAGGCCGGTCATGTCGGCGACATAGCGCACGGTCCTTCCGTCGCGTTCGGGACGGATCAGCCCGGCATGGGCGAGCACCTTCAGATGCGCCGACATGGTGTTCTGGACCGTGTCCAGCCTCGTGGCGATCTCGCCCGCCGGAATGCCTTCCGGACCGGCACGCACGAGCAGCCGGAAGACATCCAGCCGCGTCTCCTGGCCAAGTGCGGCCAGCGCGTTCAAAGTGCTTTTCTTATCCATATATCCGAATCCTTGGATTTATGGATATCGGCTTCCCAGCGATCTGTAAAGCGTGTCCGCCGCCATCATGTGACGGCAAGCACCTTTCCCGTATCGTGCTGGCGCACGAAGTCCACGCGGGCGCCGTCCCAATGGTAGCTGTAGTGGCGACCCTGCACTGGAATGGTAATGACATCGGGCCAGAAGATGCCGATGCAGCCGCCGCCCGGCATGCGCACGCTGTTCCACACCAGTCCGTCGCTGCCTCCTGCCCGCAGCGCCCGCCCTTCCGCCTGCGAGGCGGAATAGTCGTCCGGGTCGAGCACGCCGGGCACGGCGTTGACGTCATCGAGGTCGCGGTCGACGCTGCCGATCAGCACGCGGAAATCCGCCGTCCAGCCCGGCCCCTCGTTGGTGGCGCGCATGAATTTCTGATGATGGTGGATGGTTTCGGCCAGAGCGACGTCCTCACTGTCGCCGGCATAGTAGATGCCGTAGCTGCCATCCGAGAAGCGGCCTGGCCTCAGCGTCGAGCAGTGCACGAAGGGCGCCATCACGAAGCTGGCGCCGGGGCCGGAAACCCGCCTTGCGGCCGACACCTTGCCGAGGTCGCCGATCTCGAACCTTATGCGCGGGTTGGTCTTCGCCTCGACCGAGGCCAGCGCCTCCCAGTCGCGCGGGTCGGCAATGTCCTCGAACAGGTCGATGGGCGGATGGATGGAGCGGATGATGCGGAAGGTCTGGGGCCAGTCAACGCGGCGCCTGACCGCAAGTCCACTCACCATGCGCCACGCTCCGCATCGAGCCATTCGCGCATCGCCGAGAGATCGGAGATTTCGCCGCGCAGCATCAGGTCGAGGGCCGACTGGCCGCCGAAGGTGGCATTGGGCTTGCGGATCCAGGCGTAGCCGCGTGCCGGCTCCGTGAACAGATAGCGCAGGCCCTTATGGATGCCCATCAGATGCGCCATGCGGGTGCGCAGGTCGCGGTCGATCCTGCCGACGCCGCCTTCTTTCGCCCCAGTCTTCCAACGCGCCCAGGTCCGGGCCGACATGCCGCCGAGCAGGATGCAGGCCTCCAGGTCAGTGAGGTTCCAGGCCTTGAACAGATTAACCGTGGTGCGCGCCAGCGCGCCGGCCTCGTCATCCGATATGACGCTGCCAACCGTGGCCGGTGTCGTGACAATGGACTGAAGCTGCATTTTGTTGCCTCGCTATTGGCAGATATATAGCATGAATTTGCCAATTGGCAAGGAGATCAGCAAGGCAGGGCCATCGCTTTCAGGCCAATGACGGCTTCCGTCTTGTGAAGGCCACCAATCGCCAAAGTCGGCGCCGCCCCTCATCCGCCTGCCGGCACCTTCTCCCCGGATAGTGACGGGGAGAAGGTAGCTGGCCGCATCGCTGGCGCCTATTCTGCAACATTGGAGATTGGCGAAACCGTCCATGACGGCGTCTTTCTCCCCGTCACTATACGGGGAGAAATGCCCGGCAGGGCAATGAGGGCCGGCGCTGACCTCGGCGATACCGGACGGACAGCGCGCCACATATCGTGGCGCGCCCTGACCAATTTTACTCCGCCGCCTCATACCCCGCGATGCCCTTGATCTCCAAAAAATCCTCGAGCCCGTATTCG
Organism: Mesorhizobium sp. M7A.F.Ca.CA.004.12.1.1; assembly: GCF_003997835.1. NCBI lineage: Bacteria > Pseudomonadati > Pseudomonadota > Alphaproteobacteria > Hyphomicrobiales > Phyllobacteriaceae > Mesorhizobium > Mesorhizobium sp. M7A.F.Ca.CA.004.12.1.1. Next base: position 6,670 of record NZ_RZRK01000107.1, on the reverse strand, counting down.
GCATATTCGCGGCCATTGCCCGACTGCTTGTAGCCGCCGAACGGCAGGCCGGCGTCCCACTGGGGATAGTTGATGTAGACATTGCCGGTGCGCATGCGCGCCGCCACTTCGCGCGCCTTCTTCATGTCCTTGGCCTGGATGTAGGAGGCGAGGCCATAGACGGTGTCGTTGGCGGTCTCGACCACCTCGTCGACGCTGTCGTAGGGCATGATCGCCAGCACCGGCCCAAAGATCTCCTCGCGCGCGATGCGCATGTCGTGGGTGACGTCGGCGAACACCGTCGGCCTGACGTAATAGCCGCGGTTGAGTTCGGCCGGACGGCCGGGGCCGCCGGCGACCAGCGTCGCACCTTCATCGATGCCGGCCTGGATCAGGTCCTGGATCTTGTCGAACTGGATCTGGCTGACGACCGGGCCAAGCTTGGTGCCGGCAGCGTCGGCGGGGCCGACGGTGAACTTTTCCGCCGCGGCCTTGGCATAGCCGGCCGCCTCGTCATGGCGGTCGCGCGGCACGAACATGCGCGTCGGCGCGTTGCAGGACTGGCCGCTGTTGCTGAAGCAGCCGGCGACGCCCTTGCTGACGGCGCTTGCGAGGTCGACATCCCCGAACAGGATGTTGGCCGACTTGCCGCCAAGCTCCTGATGCACGCGCTTGACCGTGTCGGCGGCGGCCTTGGCCACCAGGATGCCGGCACGGGTTGAACCGGTGAACGACATCATGTCGATGTCGGGGTGGCTGGACAGCGCCTGGCCGACGCCCGGTCCGTCGCCATTGACGAGGTTGAAGACACCCTTCGGCACGCCGGCCTCGTCGAGGATTTCGGCGAAGATGATGGCGTCGAGCGGCGCGATCTCGGAGGGCTTCAGCACCATCGTGCAGCCGGCGGCAAGCGCCGGGCCGACCTTGCAGGTGATCTGGTTGAGCGGCCAGTTCCACGGCGTGATCAGCCCGACGACGCCGATCGGCTCCTTGACCACCAGATGGTTGCCCTTGACGTGGCGGAATTCGAAAGTCTTCAGCACGTCGGCCATCTTCTGCAGATGCGCAAGACCGATGCCGACCTGGCTGTCCAACGCCATCTGGCGCGGCGCGCCCATCTCGCGTGACACAGCGACGGCAAGATCGCCACTGCGCTTCTTGTAGACCGCGATGATGCGGTTCAACAGGTCGAGCCGCTCGCCAACCTCGGTGAAACCAAAGCTGTTGAAGGCGCGCTTGGCGGCGGCCACCGCTTTGTCGACATCGGCCTTGGAGCCGAGCGAAATCTGCGCAAAGGCGTCCTCATTCGAGGGATCGATGACATCGAAAGCGTTGGGCACAACAGGATCGACCCACGCGCCATCGATATAGAACTGCAGATTGTGTGACATGGTTTTCTCCTTGACCGCATCGTCGCGCCGGGCCGTCATATCTGGCTGGAGATAACGATGCACAAACGCCGCTGTCAAACGCAACCCCCGAAGTGGTTGAGCCAGTGCGGCAGTGATTGAGCCAGAGCGTTCGGGTCAGCAACCGGCTTGGTGAGGATGGACTACAGCAAGATATGCCCGGCCTCGACCAGAAATCGCCTCGCCGCAGCCTGATCCGTCGCTTTCACCAACAGATGGTCGCCATCGAAAGTGGACACCACGAAGATGCCCAGCCCGTTTTCCGACAACGGCCTGATGACCGACAACACGATACCGGTTTCGTCGAAGGCAAACGGCCCCTGGAGCTTGAAGGCCACCCAGTCACCGTCCTGCCTGACACTATCCGGCACACGATCCTGCAGGCAAACGATCGAAAGCTCGTCGTCAGTCCTTGTGATGCTGACGAAGCCTGGCCCGTCCGCCCAACCGGGGATGGTCTCCCCCGCCGCCAGCCGGGCAACCGCGTGAAACCCTGGGAGTTGTTTGAGCCTGACGCAGATGGCCATTGTCGAACCCCTCCCTCAGATCGCCGGTGATCCCGCCAGCTTCTTGCTCATGTGGACCGTCATACCGTTCATGAAAGGCTCTTCCCTATCGATGACATAGCCATACCTTTTGTACAGCGACACATTCGCCTCGAAGGCGCCATTGGTCAGCAGGCGAAGCTCGAGGCGGCCCGCTTCGACCGCCTTGCGCTCGGCCAGTTCCAGCAACAGCCGGCCGATCCCCCTGCCCTGCGCATCCGGTGCCACACAGACATTCTCGATCCACAGGTGACCGTCAGCCAGCACGGTTTCGATCATCCCGACGATCCGATCATCCTCGACGGCGAGATCGAACGGATGCTCGGCAACGGCCTTGTCGTAGTCGGTGCGCATCGGCAGCGGCTCGCGGCCGATCACCGGCACCCATTTGACATAGGCGGCACGAACGATATCCCGGATCGCGGCGGCGTCAGCAGGCACGGCCGGCCGAAGCCGGATGGAAGAATTGTTGGTCATCAAAGTGCTCCAGACATGAAAAACCCCGCCGGCGGTGTCGCGGGCGGGGCTGGAAACGAACGAACCGGGTCTATCCTGCCGATCTTTGTCGTCGCGCAATCAGTCTGCCGCTCCGCATTGTGCAGGGGCGACGTCGCTTGGTGTTGGTGGGCGCGAGGAAGAACATGGCGCCAAGCTGGAACAGGAAGCGCGGCGCGTCAAGACACCTACAACGGCTTCAGTATTCCTGCGCCGTCGGTCTGAACAGGATTTCGTTGATGTCGACCTCGTCGGGCTGGCTCATGGCGAACACCACCGTCCTGGCGAAGGAATCGGCCGGAATGGCCACCCGGTCGTAGAGTGCGCGTACGCCCTCGGCGACATCGGCCTCGGTGACGCTGCCGGGCAGTTCGGTCGCCACGGCACCGGGCGAGATGATGGTGGTGCGGACGTTGTAGGGTTTCACTTCCTGGCGCAGACCTTCCGAGATGATGCGCACCGCGTGCTTGGTCGCGGCATAGACCGCTCCGCCCGGCCCGACCTTGTGGCCGGCGACCGACGACACGTTGATGATGTGGCCGCTTTTCTGCGTCTTCATGTGCGGCAGTGCCGCGGCAATGCCGTAGAGCACGCCCTTGATGTTGACGTCGATCATGCGGTCCCAGTCCTCGACCTTGCCGCGCTCCAGCGGGGAATGCGGCATCAGGCCGGCATTGTTGATCATGACGTCGACGCGGCCGTGCGTCTCGACCGCATGGTCGACCAGATGCCGGACCTGGCCGACATCGGTAACGTCGGTCTGAAGGATGGCGCCCTCGCCAAGTGAAAGCGCGCCGGCCAGCGCCTGCAACCGGTCAAGGCGGCGCGCCCCCAGGACCAGTTTCGCACCCTCCCTGGCCAGAAGCCGTGCGGCGGCTTCGCCCAGCCCGCTGCTGGCGCCAGTGATGACGACGACTTTGTCCCTGATGTTCTCGGCCATGATTCTTTTCCTTTTCTGATCTTTGGCTTCGCTGCCCACGGCAGCCTGGGCGTTCGCGTTGGCGGCTCAGCGGGGCAATTCGACCCGGCCGAGCCAGCCGGTGACCTCGTCAAGCGTCTGGCGTTCCTGGTCGCACTGCTTGGAAAAACCCTTGATGAGCCGTGCCCCTGGTGCATGATCTGCGAGGACTTTCAGGCTCTGCCCTGTTCCGTAGCCGCCATGGGTGATGAACGGCACCAAGGTCTTGCCGGACAGATCGTGTTTCGACAGGAAGGAGCGGATCACCGAAGGCGCGGTCATGCCCCAGATCGGAAATCCGAGGAACACCGTCTCGTAGGTTCCGATATCAGGCACCGTGGCGGCCAGCGCCGGTTCGAAACCGGACTCCCGCTGCTGCTCCGCCACCGCAACCTGCTGCTTGTAGTCTTCCGGGTAGGGATCGACGGTCGCGATCTCGAAAATATCCGCTCGCAGAGTCCTGCTGATCTGGCGCGCGATGACCCGCGTGTTGCCGGTGCGGGTGTAGTAGGCCACCAGCACTTTGGCGCCGCCCGTTCGCCGCGCGCTCGACGCACTGGCGGGCGGCTCGATCCGGGACTCAATCCGGCGCCCAGAGGCAGTGCAAGCATGGTCATCAGCGCACCTCGTCTTGAGACTGGTTGGCTCATCACGCTCTCCCAGGTGGCTAACGATCGATCCTTGCTTCCTGTTGCGGAGAATAGCGCGCTCCCTTCACCGCGATCGCCGAGACCGCATTCTCGATGTTGGCAAGATCGTCCGCCGTCAGCGCGATGGTGGCCGACGCGATGTTCTCTTCGAGGCGATTGAGCTTGGTGGTGCCGGGGATCGGAACGATCCAGGGCTTCTGCGCCAGCAGCCAGGCGAGAGCGACCTGTGCTGATGTCGCCTTCTTCTCGGCAGCGATCACGCCGATCGCGTCGACCAGCGCCTGGTTCGCCTTGCGGGCGTCTTCCGCAAAACGCGGCACGGTGTTGCGGAAGTCGCTGCTGTCGAACGTCGTGCTGGCATCGATGGCGCCGGTGAGGAACCCCTTGCCCAGCGGGCTGAAGGGCACGAAGCCGATCCCCAGTTCTTCAAGCACCGGCAGGATCGCCTCTTCCGGTTCACGCCACCAGAGCGAATATTCGCTCTGGACCGCGGCGACCGGCTGTACCGCATGCGCGCGCCGGATCGTGCGTACGCCCGCCTCGGAGAGACCGAAATGCTTCACCTTGCCTTGGCTGATCAAGTCCTTCACAGCGCCCGCCACCTCTTCGATCGGCACGACCGGATCGACGCGGTGCTGGTATAGGAGGTCTATGTGGTCGGTCCTCAGCCGCCTGAGCGAGGCCTCGACGACGTCACGAATATGCTGCGGCCGGCTGTCCATGCCATCGTGTCGGGCTGTCCCGGCGATGTCGATGCCGAATTTGGTGGCGATCACCACCTGGTCGCGGATCGGCTGCAGCGCCTCGCCGACGACCTCCTCGTTCGTGAACGGTCCATAGACCTCCGCGGTGTCGAAGAAGGTGATGCCACGGTCGAACGCCGCCCTGATCAGGTGGACTGCATCCGCCGTCTCCATCGGCTGCCCGTATGACTGGCTCATTCCCATGCAGCCGAGCCCGATGGCCGAAACGTCGAGACCGCTGTTTCCAAGTGTGCGCTTCTGCATTGTCGTTATCCCTTCTTCTCGGCGTCGGCTTGTTCGAAGACCTTGCGGGCAATGCCCAGAGCCGTGGCTGCCGTTGGCCATCCGGCGTAGAAGGCGAGATGTGTAATGGTTTCGATGAGTTCGTCGCGGGTGACGCCATTGTCGAGCGCGCGCTTCATGTGAAAAGGCATTTCATTGATCCGGTAGCCCGAAATCAGGCTGGTGACGGTGACAAGGCTGCGGTCCCGCGGCGACAGGCCGGGGCGCTCCCAAACGTTGCCGAACAACACCTCGTCGGTGTATCTGCCAAGCGCGGGAGCGATATCGGAGAATGGGCTTTTCAGCCTTGGAACATCTGTCATGGTGGTCTCCTTCGAAGAGTTCGGGCGTTGAACTCGGCGCCACGCGCCGATACTTGGTCAAACCCCGTATTGTTCGTCGCTGACATGCTCCAGCCAGTCGACGACCTTGCCGTCGAGCGCTTCGGCGACAGCGATGTGGCTCATCGCGGTGGTCGGCGCGGCGCCATGCCAATGCTTCTCTCCGGGCGCGAACCAGACGATGTCGCCGGGCAGGATCGGTTCGATCGGGCCGCCCTCGCGCTGCACCAGGCCGGCGCCCGAGAGGACGATCAGCGTCTGGCCAAGGGGATGCGTGTGCCAAGCGGTGCGCGCACCGGGCTCGAAAGTCACGGTGGCGCCGCCGACGCGGGCGGGCTCGCTGCCCTTGAACGGCGCGTCGATGCGCACCGCGCCGGTGAAATAATCGGCCGATCCCCTGGCCGAGGCTTGAGAGCCGTTTCGCGTGATGTCCATGGTTTTGTCCCTTCCTGGCAACAGGCGTGACACGACCGCCGGTCTTCAGAGGCTGCCGGTAGAGGCGCCCGGTGTGATGACGCCTATCTAGGGTCTGCGATTGGTGCCGATTAGGTGCTATATCCAGCATGATCTTATGAAAGGGGCTCATGAATGCCGCGAGACAATCTGAATGAGCTAACCGCATTCCTCGCCGTCGCGCGCGAGGAAAGCTTCACCAGGGCGGCGGCCAAGCTCGGGGTTTCCCAATCGGCGCTCAGCCATACGGTGCGGGCGCTGGAGGAGCGGCTGGGCGTGCGGCTCCTGACCCGCACCACGCGCAGCGTGTCGCCCACCGAGGCCGGCGAGCGGCTGGCTCGCACCGTGGGGCCGCGGCTCGATGAGATCGAAGCCGAGATCGCGGCACTCAGCGCCTTGCGCGAAAAACCCGCCGGCACCATCCGCATCACCGCCGGTGAGCATGCCGCCGATGCGATCCTGTGGCCTGCCCTGGCGAAATTCCTGCCCGACTATCCTGACATCAAAGTCGAGATCATCGTCGACTACAGCCTGACCGACATCGTTGCCGAGCGCTTCGACGCCGGCGTGCGGCTGGGCGAACAGGTGGCGCGCGACATGATCGCGGTGCGCATCGGCCCCGACATGCGCATGGCGGTGGTCGGATCGCCGGCCTATTTCGCCAAATGGCCGAAACCGCGCACGCCACAGGACCTGACCACCCACAATTGCATCAATCTGCGGCTGCCGACCTATGGCGGGCTCTACGCCTGGGAGTTCGAGAAGGCCGGGCGCGAGCTGAAAGTGCGGGTCGAGGGCCAGTTGGTGTTCAATAC
>NZ_RZRK01001079.1:0-1640 GCF_003997835.1 Mesorhizobium sp. M7A.F.Ca.CA.004.12.1.1 | reverse complement strand
CCATAGTCTTTATCACTGGCCGATCTCCTGTGGTTGGGCTGGTATAAGGCCGGTGTGTTGCAATTTCAGTTTCAAGGAAGCTTGCAATTTAATCGATTGCGTGATGACCCCATCAAGGCTGCGCCCGTGGCGGTTAACAAACAAAACATCAGGGAATGAATGGCAGGCTATTGCGCCGGGCCGAATATGCCCATCTCAGCCTTTCGGGCTGTCGCCTCCGCCTTGCCGTAGATGCCGCTCGGCAGCGCCGTGGCCCAGCCGTTGGAGACAAGCCAGGCGCCGACATCCTGCTTGCCCAGCCTGCACGGTGCGGCGACGGCAAAACGCTCGACGTCCGGCGGTACGAAACAGTGCAGCGCGCGTCCCCTCAACCAGGAATTGAAAACGGCGCGTGCGCGAAGGCCGCAAGGCCAGGTGACGTCATGAAACGAGCAGGAGCTGTCGAGATCGATGCCCCGCACTCCGCTGATGACCACCTTGCGGCCCATGGCTTCGAACATCGCCGACGATGTGGCAATCGGGCGGTAGAGCAAGACCTCCCGCCAATCCCCGGGCATTGGCGTTTTCGGGGGCACGGCGAGACCGAGCTCGCTGAGTGGCGGACGGGGCTCGGCCCTTTCGATCTCAGCGGGATCAAGCCGTGGCGGAGCGATCAGGTCTTGAGCAACCTTGCGCGCCGGCTCCAGGCGTTGTGCGTCGGCAACCGGGGCAACCGGCCGGATAGGCCGGGTATCGCCAACATCCGGCGACGGGGCACGGACAGGCCGATCGACCGAAAGCAACGCCCCGCCTTGAATGATCAGCAGTATCCCGGCCAGAAGCAGGATGCTTCCGAGTGCGATCGCCAAGCGGCTGCGGCCCCGCCTGCCCATCAGCTTGAACAGGATCTCGGGGATTTGCGCCGGTCAGAAACCCGACGTCGATTTGGCAACCAGCTTGAGCGCACCTTTTTCAATCCGATAGAACGGCATCGAGCGTTGGCTGGATCCGTCGGCCCGAAACCGGAACAGGCCGGTCGAGCCACGAAAGCCGTTTGGATTTTCGAGAACTTTCTTGCTGAAGCCATCAGGCCCGACCGCGCTGGCAATCCCTGCCGTCAAGGCAACCATATCATAGGCATAGGCCACATTGACGTCGGCCGGATAGTTGTATGTCGTCCTGAAGCGGTCGGCGATCGGCCCGGTTTCACTTGGATCGAGCGTGGCGATAAACGCCCCCTCGAAGAGCGGATCCATGGGGTGCTCCAGCCAACGGTTCGTTCCGACGACGGAGATGGTCTTTCCCGGAATGCCCTTCGATTTGAGGGCGGCAAGGATGGGCGCCGGACTGCCATTGCCGCTGGCGACAATGACGGCGTCGGGGGCGTCCACGAGTGAGCCCATTTCGTCGATCGCCTTCGCGCCACCGTCGCCGGCAGAATATCGGAGAGTGACCGCGAGCGCCGCGCCGTAGATGCTGAGGCTGTTTGCGACCCGCTTCTCCATGGCGCCGGCGTTTGGATTGTCCGCGACAAGCAGTACGAACTTCTTGCTGCCTTTCGCGGCCAGTCCCGCGGCGCCGGCTGCGGCGCTGTCGGCTTCGCCAAGGAGCACGGCATAGACCCCGGCGCCGCCGGCGAAATTGTCGGCAAGCGCCAGAAC
>NZ_RZRK01001078.1:0-1640 GCF_003997835.1 Mesorhizobium sp. M7A.F.Ca.CA.004.12.1.1 | reverse complement strand
GGCGCCGCCGGCGTCCATTATGAGGACCAGTTGGCGTCGGAAAAGAAATGCGGCCATCTCGGCGGCAAGGTGCTGATCCCGACCGCGGCGCACATCCGCAACCTCAACGCCGCGCGCCTGGCGGCGGACGTGATGGGCACGCCGACCCTGGTCGTCGCGCGCACCGATGCGGAAGCCGCCAAGCTGCTCACCTCCGACATCGACGAACGCGACCAGCCTTTCGTCGACTACGACGCCGGCCGCACGGTGGAAGGCTTCTACCATGTCAGGAACGGCATCGAGCCCTGCATCGCCCGCGCCATTGCCTATGCGCCTTACGCGGATCTGATCTGGTGCGAGACCTCGAAGCCGGACCTGACGCAGGCCAGGAAATTCGCCGAGGGCGTGCGCAAGCATCATCCCGACAAGCTGCTCGCCTACAATTGCTCGCCCTCGTTCAACTGGAAGAAGAACCTCGACGACGCGACGATCGCCAGGTTCCAGAAGGAGCTCGGCGCCATGGGCTACAAGTTCCAGTTCATCACGCTCGCCGGCTTTCACCAGCTCAACTACGGCATGTTCGAACTGGCGCGCGGCTACAAGGCGCGGCAGATGGCGGCCTATTCCGAGTTGCAGGAAGCGGAGTTCGCGGCCGAGGCCGATGGCTACACCGCGACCAAACATCAGCGCGAAGTCGGCACCGGTTATTTCGACGCCGTGTCGATGGCGATCACCGGTGGCCAGTCATCGACCACCGCCATGCATGAATCGACAGAGCACGCGCAGTTCAAACCGGCCGCCGAATAGCGAACAGAAGAACTCAGAGGAAACGCCCAACAGGGCTTGGAAGGAGAAGACCAATGGCATCGATAAGCCGTGTCAAGGAACGCGCCGAGGAACAGTCGACGACGATGAACGTCGACCAGCAGGCGACGATCCGCATGCTGGCCAACGACCTGCACCGCCTCAACCAGTCGGTGATGAAGGCGGTCGAGGCGGGCGTCTCGGTGGAGCTCGTGCGCTCGGCACGACATCATGGCGGCGACGGCAACTGGGGCGATCTGCTGATCCCGGTGATCGTCACACAGCAGAGCCACGGCTGACCGGAATCCATGCAACCGGCCCTTCACCTGCGCAGCCCCTGCGCAGGTGAATTTTCTTTTTATGAAACGCACTTGTGGACAGTTGAGTACAGTAGCGTTGCTTGAAATTCACTGCTCCGGCGATGATTTCAGGCACTTTTATTTCAACTTGACATAGGCTCCGATCTCACGCCAATTGCGCTCCGGATTCAACTCTGCATTGAAATAGGGGCGAGCTTCTTGGCCGACTTGTGTGCCCGGTGAATGGCGAAGGCGAGACTCCAAGACATCCGAATCCGGTGACCCGCGGTTCAACCACCGAGGCGGTCCGCGATCCGTCGCAGGTGCTTGTCGTCGGCAAATCGCCAATCAATCGCGTGGTGATTTCAAAGATCGTCGAGCGATCCGGGCTCAAGCCGATTTCCGAATCTCCCGACACGGCGGCAAGGATCTTGCGGTCGCTCATTCCCGGCGCGGTTGTCCTTGACGGCGGCGCCGACAACAAGGACTGCGACAATCTGATGTCCAGCATCGACGCGTTGCGCCGCGCCTCGGGCAAATCGCTGCCACCAGTAATCC
>NZ_RZRK01001077.1:0-1646 GCF_003997835.1 Mesorhizobium sp. M7A.F.Ca.CA.004.12.1.1 | reverse complement strand
GACGTGGGAGATCGTGCAGGGGCTGGTCGACCTGCCGCTGTCGATCGACAGTTCCGTCACCGCCGCGATCGAAGCAGCACTCAAGGTCGCCAAGGGCCGTCCGCTGGTCAACTCCGTCACCGGCGAGGAAGAAAAGCTCGAAGCCATCCTGCCGCTGGTCAAGAAGTACAACGTGCCGGTCGTCGCCATCTCCAACGACGAGACGGGCATTTCAATGGATCCGGACGTGCGTTTCGCCGTCGCCAAGAAGATCGTCGAGCGCTGCGCCGATTTCGGCATTCCGGCGCATGACGTCGTCGTCGACCCGCTGGTGATGCCGATCGGCGCGCTGGGCGATGCCGGCCGCCAGGTCTTCGCGCTGCTGCGCCGCCTGCGTGAAGAGCTCAAGGTCAACACCACCTGTGGCCTGTCCAACATCTCGTTCGGCCTGCCGCATCGCCATGGCATCAACGCTGCCTTCATTCCGATGGTTATCGGCGCCGGCATGACCTCGGCGATCATGAACCCGGTGCGCCCGCAGGAAATGGAAGCCGTGCGCGGCGCGAATGTGCTGAACGGCACCGACGAGAACTGCACCAACTGGATCCGCACCTATAAGGATTACAAGCCGGCCGAAGGCGGCCAGGCCGTTGCCGCCCCGACGCAAGTCAATGCGCCGGGCGACGGCGCCGGCAATGGCGGCCGCCGCCGTGGCGGCCGTGAAGCCCGGATGGGCCGAGGATAAGCGCGCAATCGTGAACTCACCTGCCAACATCACCGACCCGCTCGTGCTGTTCATGCCGTCCGGCAAGCGCGGGCGTTTTCCTGTCGGCACGCCGGTGCTCGATGCCGCGCGCCAGCTAGGCGTCTATGTCGAAAGCGTCTGCGGCGGACGCGCCACTTGCGGACGCTGCCAGATCGAAGTGCAGGAAGGCAATTTCGCCAAGCACAAGATCACCTCCTCCAACGACCACATCACGCCCAAGGGCGCCAAGGAAGAGCGCTATGAGCGCGTCCGTGGCCTGCCCGAACGGCGCCGCCTCTCCTGCTCGGCGCAGATTCTCGGCGACCTCGTCATCGACGTGCCGCAGGACACGGTCATCAACGCGCAGACCATCCGCAAGGATGCCGACACCAGGGTGATCGCCCGCGATGCGGCGATCCGCATGTGCTATGTCGAGATCGAAGAACCCGACATGCACAAGCCGCTTGGCGATCTCGACCGGCTGAAGATCGCGCTGATGCACGATTGGGGCCTGAAAAGCCTTGATTTCGATTTTTATCTGCTGCCGCAGGTGCAAGGTATCCTGCGCAAGGGCAACTGGACCGCGACCGCCGCCATCTACAAGGATGCCGATTCGGAGACCGCGCGCGTCGTAGCACTTTGGCCCGGCCTCAAGAACGAGGCCTACGGTCTCGCCTGCGACATCGGCTCGACCACCATCGCCATGCATCTGGTGTCGCTGCTGTCGGGCCGCGTCGCCGCCTCCTCCGGCACCTCGAACCCGCAGATCCGCTTCGGCGAGGATCTGATGAGCCGCGTCTCCTATGTGATGATGAATCCTGACGGCCGCGAAGGCATGACGGTCGCCGTGCGTGAGGCAATCTCCGGGCTGGTCGACAAGGTCTGCGCCGAAGGCAATGTCCAGCGAAACGACATCCTGGAC
>NZ_RZRK01001076.1:0-1647 GCF_003997835.1 Mesorhizobium sp. M7A.F.Ca.CA.004.12.1.1 | reverse complement strand
CCCCAAGCCTGCGTCGGGCTTCCCCAGAGCCAACGTTGCAACGTTGGTCAGATCGCCTGTTTCGACGACTTATGCTCGGTGGACGGATTCCTCGCATCACCCATTTGGGCTATGCGGCCGCAGGAACGGCCTGAAAATCAAAGTCTTAGCTAGAGCTTGCTTCGAGGCGGCGGTGCCTGTCGCTCTAGTGGCGCAGGATCAGGGCGGCGAGCTGGCTTTGGCGACGGGTCTCGGTCTTGGCAAAGACGGACTTCAACTGCGCCCTGACCGTGTGAATGCTGACGTCGCGGCTGTCCGCATGGTCGCGCAGCGAGATGCCTTGGGCGATGGCCACGGCCAGCTCCGATTCAGCCGGTGTCAGCCCATAGCCGGGCAATGCAGCGACGGAAGGCTGCGGCGTCGGCTGGTTGCGCAGGACCAGCATTGCAATCGGAAGGTCCTCGAAAATCTGATCGAACATTGTTTGCGTGGTTCTGTGGGCGAGCGGCACGATCATCGCGCGCATCGGCGAACCGGCCGCCCGACGAACGGGGAAGCTGCCTGGAATTGCGGGAAAATCCGCTCTCGCTATCGCGGCCAGGGCAATCCGCAGGGTCGTATCGGCCCTCGGATCCTTGAGGTGCAGGTGCCCGTCGCGGTCGACGGCGAGGAAAGACGCGTCCTTGCGCATCGCCGTTCCGGCACGGTTGCAGTGGGTGATACGCCCGGCTCTGTCGATGAACAGCACAGCGTCGGTCGATGTCTCAAGAGTGGCGCGATAGTCTTCTCCCTCCACCTGGTGCGGGATGTGCCGCATCAACTCGAACGAGCGGGTGATATGCGGCCCAAGCAGGTCAAACGTCCTGTTTACCCGCGCCCGCACGAGATCATGGTTGCGCAGGCGAATATTGCCCGAAAGGAAGAGCATCCTGTCCGATGAGCGATGCAGCGCAACGGCGCTCGCGGACACCAGACTCTGGCTACGCAGACAGTCATTGTAGAACTCGGTTTTGAGAAGTTTGTCCGGGTCGTATATTTCTTCCGATTGAACAAGCTTGCCGATCGGGGCGATAGCCATTCCGTTCGCCCAGACGTTGATCGTCGCATAGTCTCGCACATAGGAATCAATAAATTCCGGCGCAGCCCCGGACGCAAGCAAGCCCAGGCTTGCTCGCGCGACGGTATCATGCGCATGCAGGCAAATGAGCGTGTCGTCCAGATGGCCTGACAGGTCCCCGACGAACGCGGACCATTTGTGCGGGTTGATGCCTGCCTCGTAGACCGTGTGGATAAGGCTGTTGAAGTCGTCGAGCGTGATCTCAGGCAAGGTCGGTGCTCCGCAAACCATAGCTGGCGGCGGGAGCGGACGCATCGCCTGGGCGTGCTCGTGCGTTATGCTTGCGTGGATTGATCTTCACAGGCGGCCCCCCGGCGCATGGACGATGCATTCAACGCAATTTATGCGCCCAAGACGGAGCCGTCAAACGCTGATCCTGACAAGCGGTTGGCTCGGTCCCACCGTGCGGATCAGGTAGGCCGTACCAGAATGTGTTTTTTCTTTCCCAGAGAAAGCTTTACGACGTTTTCCGGACTCAAATCCTGAGGAGTCACCAGGCGGCGCTCGTCGCTCACCGGCTCGTCGTTCAGGCGCACGGCACCGCCCTGCAC
>NZ_RZRK01001075.1:0-1652 GCF_003997835.1 Mesorhizobium sp. M7A.F.Ca.CA.004.12.1.1 | reverse complement strand
CCGCGCAAAGTGGGGCGGATGCGCGGTTTGGGTCGCTGCCGGCCGCCCCGGTTTGTTCTGGCGGCGCGGGGGGGGGGCCAGGAGTTCGCCCCCGCCTCTCTCGACCTTCCGGCGCTGATCGAGTGCAGGGCGGACGTTCCGACCTACAACGACTTTGCCCTGTGGCTGTCCAGCGCACCGGGCGCCGTTGAAACGCTTGGCTGGAAGGAGGTTGCCTCGGGCAATCCGTTTCTCAGCCAATACGAACTGCCGGCCAAAATCCGCGTGTTCAACCGCGAGACAGGATCGATCGTGTTTACCGCTGCGGGGCCGATGGCCGTGCTCGACGGCGTTGCCGCGCCGGAGCTTGCCGAAGAACTCAACGTCATGGCCGTTTTTTCCACGCCGCAAAAATTCCTTGGCGAGAAGGTCGTTGTCCACAGCACCGAAGAGTCGGAAGGATTGACCTTCTCCACGGACGTCAAGCTTAACGTCTCGACCGTCGAGTCCCACCCCGGCAAGACCCTGGCCGGCTGCTCCTACACGCTCGAAATCAAATAAAAACCCGGCATTCGCGCCGGGTTTTCGATCAAGTCAGAAATGGCCGGGGCCCTTCTGCCCGGTGCATGGTCCGTCAATCGCCGTCGATCGCCGTGGCGATGCGGGCGATGGCCTGCTGATAGACGCTCGCGGAATTCCAGCCGGCAATCGCGCCCATATTCGCACTCGCGCTCGCGCCCGCCCGCCAGCCATGGCCCTTGAGGAAGTTGGCGGTGGAAGCCAGCGCCGTGCCCTTGTCGCGCAGGTTTCCGCCGCCGACGCCATATTTCAGGACGTTTCCTGGCAGGAACTGCGTGTGTCCGATCTCGCCATGCGCGGCGCCGACCGACGAGGCTGACAACGCCCCGCGATCAACCAGCTTCAGGGCTGCGATGGCATGCGGGTAGAAGAACCCCGGGCGGCGGCAATCATAGGCAAGCGTCAAAATGGCAGAGACGGTGTTCTGGTTGCCCATGGCCGAACCGAAGCCGGTTTCCATACCCCAGATGGCGAGCAACACGCCCGGCGACACGCCGTAATTCGCTTCGATCTTGGCGAACAGCGCCGCATTCGACTTTTTCTGCGACCGGCCCTTGGAAATAATCGCCGCGCCGCCGCGCCGCCGCATGAAATCGTCCACCGAGCCGCTGAAAGCCTTGTGAATGCCGCGGTCGACGGAGATCGTCTTGGTCGCGTAGTTCGCCCCGGCCAGAGCGGCCAGCCCCTTGGCGCCTACACCTTCCGACCTGGCCTGCGCGGCAAAATCCTGCTTCCAGGCCTCGAAGCCGGCGCCGGTCTTGCCGCAGCTGGCCGCTGCCTGTGCGCCCGTCGCCAGCGCAAGCACCGCCACCACGGCCGCTGCAAACATCTTTCCCTTGGCAAGAATTGCCATGTTGATCTCCTGGTTGCCTGAATCACGTCCCAATTGCGAACTTGCCAGCGAAACGCGCACTTGTCACTGTCACCGCTGCAATGCTGGCGAATGCCGTGGAATTTGCCTAGGATCAAGTGATTATTGTGGCAAGGGGGCTGCATGCAAGACGTTGATGTCGTCATCATCGGTGCCGGCTCGGCGGGTCTTGCCGCCGCCAGGACCCTGCAGGCCGCGGGGCTTTCCTTCACGCTGCTCGAAG
>NZ_RZRK01001074.1:0-1653 GCF_003997835.1 Mesorhizobium sp. M7A.F.Ca.CA.004.12.1.1 | reverse complement strand
GCATGGCGACAAGTCGCGCAAATTGTCCTACAAATAGCGGCCACATTCGGGCGCCCTCCCCAGCCCCTTCCCCAACGCAATCGCGAGGATCGACATGGAATACCGCACCCTCGGCCGTTCCGGCCTGAAAGTTTCGACGCTGACCATGGGGACCATGACGTTCGGCGGCGCCGGCGCATTTTCGGCGGTCGGCAAGACCGATCTCGACGAGGCGCGCCGGATGATCGATCTCTGCATCGACGCCGGCATCAATGTCATCGACACCGCCAACGTCTATTCGAATGGCATTTCCGAAGAAATCATCGGCGAAGCGCTCGGCGGCAAGCGCAAGGGCGACGTGCTGATCGCCTCCAAGGCACGGATGCGGATCGGCAAAGGCCCAAACGATGAAGGCTTGTCGCGCCATCACCTGATCCGCGAATGCGAGAAGAGCCTGAAGCGGCTCAGGACAGACGTCATCGACATCTATTTCCTGCACGAATGGGATGGCGTGACACCGCTGGAGGAAACCATCGGCGCGCTCGACACGCTGGTTGCCCAGGGCAAGATCCGCTATGTCGGCTGCTCCAACTATTCCGGCTGGCAGGTGATGAAGGCGCTCGGCATCAGCGACAGCCGCCACCAGCCGCGCTTCGTCACGCAGCAGATCCATTACACGCTGGAAGCGCGCGAGGCGGAGTACGAGTTGCTGCCGATTTCCGTCGACCAGGGGTTAGGCGTCCTGGTCTGGAGCCCGCTTGCCGGCGGATTGCTGTCCGGCAAATACCGCCGCGACAGCCCCACCGCCCGCCAACTCGCGGGCTGGTCCGAACCGCCGATCCGCGACGAGGACCGGCTGTGGCGGATCGTCGACGTGCTTGTCGAGATCGGCGCGCAGCGCGGCGTGTCGGCAGCGCAGGTGGCGCTGGCCTGGCTGCTTGGCCGGCCGGCCGTCAGTTCGCTGGTGATCGGCGGCAGGACGGAAACGCAGTTCCGGGACAACATCGCGGCGGCAAGCCTGGTGCTTTCCGGCGAGGAGCGCGAGCGCCTCGATGCGGTCAGCCGGCCGCCCTTGCTCTATCCCTACTGGCACCAGCAGCTGACGGCAAAGGACCGTTTTGGTGCTGCAGATCTGGTGATTGACCGAAGCGGCATCTGATCGGCAAATCGATGGCGATAGGTATTGGCCGCCGCAATGATGGACCTGGCCCCTTCATTGCGACGCGCATCTTGCAAGCCTGGCCATCATCGACGCACTATCGCTTCAGCTGTTGTGTTTGACGGCTAATGCTCCTAGGCAGGACCAGAGCCGCGAGGCAGTGAAAAGGAGCCAATATGGCGCGACCACCAAACTACGATCAGGAACGCAAGGAACGCGACCGCCAGAAGGCGGCCAAGAAGGCCGAGAAGCTGGCAGCAAAGGTTGCAGCGAGGGAACGTTCGAAGCCCGAAGACGAGACTGAAGCCGAAACCGAAACGGCAAAGTGACGGCAAACGGCCCGCAGATGCGGGCCGTGCCTCAATCCAGATTGCCGCCCCAAATGTCGGCTTGTGTCAGGCGGGCGCCTTGTCGCTGACGAACACGTCCACTTCGCGTGCTGCCGCGATGAAGGCACGCCTGGCGTTCATCGCCGGCTTGTCGCCGGCGAGTGCGTCATGGCAGGCCTGCAGGGC
>NZ_RZRK01001073.1:0-1657 GCF_003997835.1 Mesorhizobium sp. M7A.F.Ca.CA.004.12.1.1 | reverse complement strand
TCTCAGCAACAGCCGACCCCAGAACAGACTTGCCCTTGTACAACCCCCTTCCGCTCATCCAGAGCTTTTTTGCGGCACTCGCCCTGCTGGTGCTGCTTGCCGGCTGCGCCACGACGCCGCCCGACAGCGTGCTGGCCGTGCCGGCGCCGGCGCAGAAATATGCGGCCATCGTCGTCGACGCCAGGACCGGCAAGCAGCTGTTCGAGGTCAGCTCGACGGCGCAGCGCTACCCGGCCTCGCTGACCAAGATGATGACGCTCTATCTGCTGTTCGAGGCGCTGGACTCCGGCCGCGTCAGCAAGCAGACGCAGATCCCGGTTTCGGACCATGCCGCCTCGCAGCCGCCGACCAAGCTGCGCTTCCGGCGCGGCGAGAGCATCGACGTCGATTCCGCGATCCGCGCCATCGTCGTCAAATCCGCCAACGACGTGGCCGTGGCGGTCGGCGAATATCTCGGCGGCAGTGAAGCTCAGTTCGCCGCCATGATGACATCCAGGGCGCGCCAGCTCGGCATGACCAGCACCATTTTCCGCAACGCGTCCGGTCTGCCCGACGGTGGCCAGATGACGACGGCGCGCGACATGGCGGTGCGCGGCATGGCGCTGCATCGGCGCTTTCCCCAGCAGTTCCACTATTTCTCCGAAAGCGATTTCATGTTCCGCGGCCGGCTGGTGCGCGGCCACAACGACATGCTCGGCCGCGTGCGCGGCGTCGACGGCATCAAGACCGGCTACATCAGGGCGTCGGGCTTCAACATCGTCACCTCCTACAACGCCGACGGCCGCAATCTGATCGTCGTGGTGATGGGCGCCGACTCAGCCCGCCAGCGCAACGACCACGTCGAAGCGCTGATCCAACGGAGCCTGTCGCCGACGACGGACGGCGCCAAGACCAGGCTGATGTTCGCCGAGCAATAGTGGCCGCGGCGCGGTTCGCGTCTGGGTGCTCGGCTGCCGCCCACCACTTCGTCATCCACGGGCGAAGCAAGGAGCATAGCGACGCGGCGCAGACCCGAGGATCCATGCCGGGACTCCAAACGCGTCACCAGGGTGCAGAACCTTGCGCACGCTGGCAGGACAGAGGGGGGTGATTGGCGCCAACATCGGGCAAGTTCTGCACCGCAAGCGACACTCGCAGGTCGCGGCATGGATCCTCGCGTCTGCGCGTCCGCTTCGCTCCCGCTCCGCCCGTGGATGACGAAGTCGGGAAGCGATCAAAAACACTTGTAGTCCCACGAAATCCGTCGCGATGCTGGCGATGTTGCGGCATACGTCGCCCAGCACCATCAGGAGCCCGCACCCATGAGCACCGTCCCCAAAACGCCCGAGCAACCGGAAGACAACCAGCACGACAGCGGCGGCGAATATTTCGAGGCGCCGACCCTCAGTGAGCTGGAGGCCGATCCGGTATCGGACGAGCACTTCGAGACGCCCGAAGTGCCGGACTCCGAACCTGCGGGTCCCGGCGCCCACCGTGGCAAGCCGAAGAAAAAACCGTCGGCGATCTCGGGCCGCAAATTCCGCAAGCGCGACCTGGTGCGCATCGACACGCTGCGCCCGAGCCTCGCCGACCGCATCCGGTCGGACCATCCCGACCTGCCGGCCGGCGCCCGCATCAGCCGCGCCGAGCTCGGCCGCTACCGCATGCGCTACATGGA
>NZ_RZRK01001072.1:0-1660 GCF_003997835.1 Mesorhizobium sp. M7A.F.Ca.CA.004.12.1.1 | reverse complement strand
ATGTCAGGATCGACCTGCAGATCGGCCAAAGCGACCGGCTGGTCGATCTCGTGCGCGAAGGCGTCGACTGCGTCATCCGCGTCGGCGAGCCGCCCGACAGCGGCATGATCATGCGGCGGCTGGCTGTCATCCGCGAGATCACCTGCGCCAGCCCTGCCTATCTCGAGCGCCACGGCACGCCCGTCTCCCCCGATGCGCTCGACGGTCACCAGGCGGTGGGCTTTGTTTCGTCGCGCACCGGCGAGACCCTTCCGTTCGAATTCACCGTCGCCGGCAGTATCCGTGAGGTGCGGCTGCCATGCCGCGTCGCCGCCAACAATTCCGACACCGCCGCCGATCTGGCGCGGCTTGGCCTCGGCCTCATCCAGGCACCGCGCTATCGCTTCGAGAAGGATCTGGCGGATGGGACGCTCGTCGAGGTGCTGGCCGACTATCCGCCATCGCCGACACCGCTGTCGGCGCTCTACCCGCAGAACCGTCAGCTCTCGCCACGCCTGCGCGTCTTCCTCGACTGGGCCTCGCGCATCTTCGCCGAGGCCGATCTCTAGGGCAATTCCAGGAAAAATGTGAACAGTTTTCCGGGAAAGCGCGTCACGGGCTGAGGCCGTTCCGGTCCAAAGGCGGACAAGGGCGAATGAGCGCACTTGATCCATAGCCGAAGTTTCACGAAAATCATCCCAAAGCCGGTTGCTGCCATTCAGCGCGCCACTTTCCGTCTGTTGGACTGGATATTGCGGCGCCTGGCCTAATCGCCGCAGTTGAGGAACCGGATAGCCATTATGAGGAGACTGTTTATAACGGTCGCTGAAATCGCGATGACCAAGGGGAGACGATGCGCTACATACGTCCGCTTTCAATAGAAGATGCCGTTGGCCACTTGGCCGGGTCGGCTGGTACGGCCGCCATCCTCGCGGGAGGCAGCGACCTCCTGGTCAGGATGAAGGGCGGCTTTGCCGAACCAGAGCTGATCGTCGACATCAAGGCGATCGATGGCTTGAGCGAGATCCGGGAAACTGCTGAAGGCTTCAGCATCGGCGCCGCGGTTCCCTGCGCCGTCCTGGGAGAGAACACCGCCCTCAAGAAGGCATGGCCTGGTGTCGTCGAGGCGGCCAAGCTGATCGGCTCGAAGCAGGTGCAGGGACGCTGCACCATCGTGGGCAATCTCTGCAACGCCTCGCCGGCCGCCGACAGCGTGCCGGCGCTGGTTGCCGCCGGCGCCAAGGCAGTGGTCGTCGGGCCGGCGGGCCGGCGCACGATTCCCGTGCAGAGCGTGCCGACCGCGCCGGGCAAGACGTCGCTGGCCAAAGGCGAGATCATCGAGGCGATCCTACTCGACAAGCGCGAGCCGCGCTCTGGCGATGCCTATCTGCGTTTCATTCCACGCACCGAGATGGACATCGCGGTGGTCAGTGCCGGCGTGAACCTGACGCTCGACGAGCACGGTGTGGTCAAATCGGCCCGCGTGGCGCTGGGCGCCGTGGCGGCGACGGTGCTTCTGGTCGAAGAGGCGGCGGAGGTGCTCATCGGCTCCAAGCTGGACGAAGCGACGCTGGAGCGGCTCGCCAAGGTCTGTGCGGGCGCCTGCCGTCCCATCGACGACAAGCGCGGCACCATCGAATTCAGACGAAAAGTTGCGGGTGTGCTGGCCCAGCGGGCCGCC
>NZ_RZRK01001071.1:0-1662 GCF_003997835.1 Mesorhizobium sp. M7A.F.Ca.CA.004.12.1.1 | reverse complement strand
CCGGCTACAGCTTGTCGGCATCTCTACGCCTCGAACACCTTCTCAGTGAACCATTCCGCCAACCTGGCAAGCTCCGGCCCCAGCACGCGATCGGCGCCGACAGGCGGCACGATAGCTCTGATTTGATCGACGAAGGAGCGCAGTGCCGGCGGCGGCGTCCGTTCGGTGACGTGCAGCGCCTGCGAGGCGATCATCGCCAGCATCGCCATGGCCGCGTCGACGCAGCGGCCGGCGGTCGCTTCCTTGGTCCATGCGAAGAATGCCGTCGTGGCGACGTCGTCCTGCCCCGCGCCCGCTGATTCCGTGCCCGGCATGAAGGTACGTTGCGCTGCCAGCTTGGCCTGTTCGAGATAGCCGGTGATTGCCATCGGTACGTAGCCGACATTGCCATGGCCATCGCTGTCGGCCGAGTGACGTCCGTTCATCAGCAGATCCGGCAGCAGCGACACCTTGCCGTTCAGAAGCTTCGAGGCGTGGCGGTCGCAGAGCAGGCAGATATCGGCCCATATCGCCGCCAGATCGTCCAACGCCGGCGTCGCCATGGCGTTGTGATAGCCGCCGGTCGAGATGCAGCGGCCGAGCGGATGTGCATCGTCGGGCGGGATGTAGACCGGATTGTCCGATATAGAGGCCAGCGACACATTGGCCGCCCGCTCGGCCGACGACAACGCACGATGCGCCTGGCCGAGGACGCGCGGCACGATGCGGTAGCTGACCGGCGCCTGATAGTTGCGCCGCCCGTCGCCGGCGCCAACCAGAAATTCCCGCAAACCCTGCAGGGCCGCGGCCTCATGCTCATCGCCCCAGAGCGTGTCGAGGGCGGCGTCATAGTGTTCGAGGGGGGCACGAAACGCCTCGATCGACAGCGCGAACACCTGGTGCGCCATGCGGATCCGGCGGCGCGCCGCGAGCGCTGCGTCTGCCACCAGAGCGGCAGCGCAAGGCGAGCCGTTGATGAGCGAACCCCGTTCCTTGACCTCGAGGTCGAAACGCGTCGAAAGTTCTGCAAACAAGGGGTAGAGCGCCAGGATCTCACCGGCGCCGCCCTGGCCGGAGGCCGGCACGACAGGCATCGGCTCCCCGTCGAGCATTGCGGCCACGGCTAGCGCGATGCGCGGCGTTGTGGCGGCGTTGCCCTCGATGAAATTCGTCAGACGGGCAAGCACGATCGCCCTGACCACGCGATCCGGCAAGGGATCGCCGAACGAGGTGGCGGCGGCAAACGCCTTGATGCGCGCATGGCGATCACGCTCGTCAGGTTCGAGCTTTCGGCTTGCCAATTCCCCCATGGCGGTTGTGACGCCATAGATGACCGGTGGCGGATCGGATTCGATCAGCCTGAGAAACGAGGCGCGGCATTCGGCGATGCGCTGCAAGGCCTTCTCGCCGATCGCCACCGTGTCCTTCTTCCAGGCGACGCGGAAAACAGTGTCGAGGTTGATGTCGTCACGCTTCGACAGGCTAACTGGCATGCTTCACACCACTGGAAATAAGGGACTTAGTAGAGTGGTTCCTCGAATAGCGTCTTGTCGCCGTCGACCAGCGCCTTGATCTGCGCGGTGCCGTCGCCGGCGAGCGCAAGACGGATGCCGAATGGCCGCACCCGCATATCGTTCTGGATCGCCATCCCCTCGCCTTCCGGCAAATAGAAGCGCTCAATAC
>NZ_RZRK01001070.1:0-1672 GCF_003997835.1 Mesorhizobium sp. M7A.F.Ca.CA.004.12.1.1 | reverse complement strand
CAGAAGACCAATGCTTTGGTGCTTTTCGGCCGATGCGACGGCGAATATGGCACCCATCAACGAGGCGCCGGTGATCAGCCCGAGATTGCGCGAAAGGTTGAGCAGGCCGGAGACGACGCCGCGCTGGCCGGCACTGATGCCGGCCATGACGGCTGCATTGTTGGATGTCTGGAACAGCGCGTAGCCGATGCAGGTGACGGTGATCGGAACGACATAGCCGGCAATGCCGAGCGTCACCATGGCGAGCGACAGCAGGAACGTGCCTGTCGTGAGGCTGAGCAGGCCGGCGACCATCATCTTGTGGGCGCCGAAGCGATCGGTCAGGCGTCCAGCCACCAGCGCCGACAGGGCCGAGACAAGCGGCCCGGTCGACAGCACGAGGCCGACCATTGCGGCATCGAGCCCAAGTCCTCGCGAAAGATAGAACGGGGCAACCACCAAAGTCGCCATCATTACCGTCGCGACAACGAGGCTCATGGCGAGGCTGGCGCTCAGTTGGAAGTCGCGGAAGCTGGCAAGCTGGATCAAGGGGTTTTTCACACTCGCCTGCGCGGCGGCGAAAAGAAAAACACCGATGCCGGCAGCGACCAGCAGGCCGACGTTGAGCGGTCCGAAATTGCCTCTGCCAAGCGTCATGGCCAGCGCATAGGCGGCCAATGTCAGGGCCAGCAGGGCAGTGCCCATGACATCGAACGTGCCTCGGTCGAGCCGCGCGGTTTTATTGCGTGCCGGCAAGGCACGCCAGGCGAGAGCGAAGGTGAGCACACCCAGCGGGACATTGACGAGGAAGATCGCGCGCCAGCCAAAGCCGGCGATCAAAAGGCCGCCGAGCGAGGGGCCAAGTGTCGTGCCGATCGCGGACATGGCGCCGAGCAGGCCCATGGCGCTGCCAATTCTGTCTTTGGTCACGGTTTCGGCGACAAAGGCCAGCGTCAGCGCCATCATCAGCGCCGCGCCAAGTCCCTGCACGGCGCGTGCGGCGATCAGCAGCCACAGCGTCGGCGCCAGGCCGCAGAGCACCGATGCCGATGTGAACAGCGCGATGCCGCCAAGCAGCAACGGCCGGCGTCCAAACATGTCGGCCAGCCGGCCGGCGCTGACGATCAGTGTGGTGATGGCGAGCAGATAGGCCAGAACAACCCATTGCACGGACTGGAACGTCGCGCCGAAATTCTGCATCAGCGACGGCAGCCCGACGCTGGCAATGCTGGTTCCCAGCGACGACAGCAGCGTGGCGAGCGACAGGCTTGCCAACGCCCAGCCGGCGGATTGCATCCGTGGTGGCGCCGATGTCAGCCCGTCCCGATTTTGCTCAGCGATTGCCACGGCGATCTCCTTCCATCAGTCCCACAACCGGAACTGCTGGAGATCTAGTTCCTTGGCCAATGTGGCGGAAGGCGCAGCATTTGCATCTTATTCGTGCGTTTGGCGCCATATGATGCCATGATCTGCCGATGACATCACCCGATCTCAACTTATTGTTCGCTCTCGACATCCTGCTGACCGAAGGCAGCGTGGCGCGTGCCGCCAGCCGCCTGCGCCTCAGCCCCTCGGCGATGAGCCGGACGCTGGCGCGGCTGCGCGAGGCTACGGGCGATCCGCTGCTGGTTCGCGCCGGTCGCGGCCTGGTGGCGACGCCGCGTGCGGAAGAACTGCGACAACAGGTGGGCCG
>NZ_RZRK01000106.1:0-11217 GCF_003997835.1 Mesorhizobium sp. M7A.F.Ca.CA.004.12.1.1 | reverse complement strand
ATCATGGCCGGTTCAATCGATCTTTCGGTCGGTTCAATTGTTGCACTGGCGGCATTGGCAGCCGCATTGACAGCTGACAGCCTTGGCGCCGCGGCGATCATTCCCGCCATTGCCGTCGGTGCTGTTGCCGGATTGATCAACGGCGTTCTCCTGGCCAAAGGCAAGGTGCCGTCCTTCATCGCAACCATGGGAGCGATGGTGGTCTATCGCGGCATCGTGCTGCTTTTTACACGTGGCGCTCCTGTCTCGATCGAGGATGAGCAATTCCTTGATGTCTATACCAATCGGACTTTGGGCATTCCGCACTCCGTGATCGTTGGCCTGGTGCTGATGGTTGTCGCGTATGGCATCATCAACAGGACGGTGTTCGGGCGCGAGGTTCGCGCCATAGGCGGTGGGGAACGTGTCGCCATTCTAACGGGCATTCAGGTCGCGCGCGTGAAAATCTATATGTATGTGCTTCTCGGTGCCTTGTGCGGCATTGCCGGCTTGCTACAAGCCGCGCGCGCCATGGCCGCCACCGCCCAACTCGGGGAGGGGCTTGAACTGGACGTCATAGCCGCGGTGGTCGTCGGCGGAACACCATTGACTGGAGGCGTAGGCAGTGTTGTCGGTACCATGCTGGGTGTTTTGATCATCACTCTGCTTTCCAACGGCATGAACATGGCCGGTGTCGATCCGTACCTTCAGAATATCGTCAAGGGTACGGTTTTGGTCTGCGCCGTATTCGTGACCATTGATCGCAAGAAGATCGGCATCATCAAGTGAGCGTCGACCTGCGGTTGGGCGAGATCTCGCGCCTTTCTGATCTTCGTGCACTCGACGTTGTATCTCCAGTCTGCTGGCGAACTCGCTGCTGGTCGCCGTCCGTCGCTCTCCCAGCCACGTACGCCATGGTGCGGTTGAAGGGTGGCGGTCGCTTCCTGCCGGCTTTCACGCAGGCGACCTACGTGGCGTAAGCGGTTCGCCCAATTTGACTCAAGAAGCTGATTCAGCATTTGCTGACCATATTCATTTTGAAACGAATGGCAGCTTTGCGCCTCCGTTCGCTAATTCGGGATGCCTTTGCCACTACCCAAAGGCAGACGTCACCCGAAAGCCGTTCCCTCTGGGTAAAAAAGCCGCGTTACCTCTTTGGCCAGCTCATGGGTTCCGACAGCGCCTGCATAACGTGGAGCTCAAAAGCGCCGGGCGCGTGGCTTGCCTCGGCCAACTGCCGGGCATCCCACTCTCGGACAATGCTGCCCTCGGCCAGAAGCACCGCGCGGTTGCAAAGGCCGGGAACGGCTTCCACGATATGGGTGGAGATGATGACCGCGTGGCTGCCCCCTCAGTGCGATGGCACGGATGATGCGCTTGACCTCAAAGGCGGCGAGCGGATCGAGGCCATTCAGGGATTCGTCGAAGATGAGCAGCGGTGGCGCGCCGAGCAATGCGGCGGCAATGGCAATCTTGGCCTGCGTGCCAAGCGAATATTCGGCAATCGGCCGTTCGAGCCAGCGCCTCAGCCCCAATCTCTCGACAACTTCGACGCCAGGCCAGTCATTCTCCGTACAGCCACGGATCGACGCGACGAGCTGGAGATATTGCCGCCCGGTGAGCGCTGCCGGCAGTTCAGGCGGATCGATGGCCAGACCGAAGCCGGCCTTGGCGGGCTCCGGCGCGCTGGCGAGATCGCGGCCGTCGATCGCCACACTTCCCTGGAGCAGCCGGATCTGACCGGTGATCGCCTTCAGCAAGGTGGATTTTCCTGAGCTGTTTGCGCCGAGCAGGCCAAGGATGTCACCCCGATCGAGCGTCATCCCGATGCCGGCGACAACTGGTCGGCCCCCATAGCCGGCGCCGAGCCCGCGAACCGCGAGTATCTCGACAGGATCGACACTGCTATCCATGGCGATATCTCCGTTGCGCCCGGTGCCACAGGAACAGGACAAGGGCGGCAAAGCCGATCAGCACCGTGCGCCCATATTCGAGCGACTCGTAGCTGGTGTAGGCGATGGCGCCGAGGAAGCTCAGCGCGGCGACGAATGGCGCGGTCATGAAATAGGCGGCAAACACCGCATAGGCGCCGTTCAGCGCCAGCAGCCAGAAGCCGCTAGCGAGCGGCATCGCCCAGGCCGAGGCTCAGCCGCCAAGGCAGCAACGGCCGGCAGGAGAAAGTAGGCGACCGACAATTGCAGGGGCAGCCGCGCCAGGCGCAGCCAGGCCCTGGTGAAGCCGAGCGGAGCCGTGCGCAGCACTGGCGAGTCCAGCGGATGGAAGCGCGCGCTCAGCATGAAGACGAGAAGGCCGCCGGTCAGGCCGGCCATGGCCGCCGGCACGGCATCGTGACGAACGAAGCTGATGGAGGCAGCAACAACCGTCGCGAAACCAAACAGGATGGCTGCTCCCACCAGCCGCCACGAAAGTACTATGCGGCCGGCGGGTAGATCCCAGGCCCAGCTGGAGAGCCACGCCGGTGTCGAACGATCGACGGCACCTAGCAAGGGCCGGCGCCCGTCCGGATCCCTTGCCAGATCGGCAGTGTCGGCGTTGACCAGGTCGCGCGCGCTCCGCAGGCACAGGACGGCTGTCGCACAGAAGCTGGCGCCAAACAGGATCGCGGCGCCGAGACCCCAGGTCGGTGCCAGTGGTTTTGCAATGACGAGACAGCCAAGGCCTACTGCTGCTGCGACGATGAAAACAATGGGGACGCCCAGCGCACACGCCGCCACCGCCGCCATGCGCCGGCGCTCCCGAAGCGACAGCGGCAAAGCCTTCAGGAAAGGCGCGAAGGCGCGCGACAGGCAAAGCCTGGCGAGCGCGTTGCCAGCGAAGCCGCCAAGAATGAGAAGCGCGCTCGGCAAACCAAGCAGCCACAGCGCCTGCTCCTGCCGCAGCGTGGCCGCCCCGGCCTGCAACGCGACAACGACGTCGGCCATGGCGTAGGCAAAAAGGGCCCAGCCACCAAGCCCGATCCAGGCAAGGTCGCGGCGGCGCATCGAGCGCAAGCCAGCCGAGAGTTCGCGTCGGAGCAAGGTCAGGACAAGCCCGTCGTGCCGCATTGTTCCATCTTCGTGATCGGGCCTCAAAGCCGGTTGGATATCGACATAGGTCGGTGACGATTGTGCCGCCAGTAGGGCCGTAGCGGCTCAGCCTCCCACAGAGGTTTGGCGGTTACATTCTTCAGCGCCATCAGGAGATAGCCCTGCATCGTCGCCTGAAGGCTGGTCGTGGCGGTGCGCACCCCGCCGTCGCGTCCTTCACCGCCGCTTCGTCAAAGGGTTTGGCTGTTTGTGCCGCCGCCACAATGGTGCCCGCGGCACGCAGTTCGCGCAGTGCCTGGAAGGTGCGAGCGCCGTTGTCGCGCAGCACGCCACGGAACTCCTTCCTTACCTCGGGCGGATAAGTGCTGGCAATCTCCGACAACAGCACGCGCGCGCCGCGCCCTTGCGCAGGCCGTGCAAGGCATAGCCGAGCAGGAAGAAGTTGACCCCGAGCGAAAGGGCGAGCACCACCAGCGTCGCCGTCCATATCCGGGAACGCTTCAAAGCGAGCCCTCCTCTGCCGGATCATCCGGGACACGCCATAAGCCAGCGACGATCCCGACGCCAGCGCCAGAAGCTCCATATCGGACGGATCGTCCTGCAGCCGCGCCGCCTGGTAGCCTGCCAGCGTCGCCGCTATGAGCGCGGCAGCAGCGCAGGCGGCAAACCCGGCCCGACTCAAGAGCAGGCGCGGCAGGAAGGACGGCCGGCTCGAACCGGCTTCGATGCGGGCTAGCACCTTGCGCGCCAGCGCCTGATCGTCTCCCTCGGCCAGCGCCGCCTCGAGCACGAGACGGTCGAGCGCGGCATCCGGATCGTCATTCCGCTCCGCCGCCATCAAGGCCAGCGCCTGCTGGCGGAAAGGCGCCGGCCATGTTTCGACGGTATCGAGGTCGACTTGCCGCAGCCGGACGGTCCGACGAGGATGACGAACTCACCGGACGCGATGTCGACAGATACGTCGTGGATAACCTTCGCCTTGCCAAGGGCTCTCTCGACGCCCGATATGGTGACCGCACTCATTAGTGTTTTCCTCAGAAAGAGACCTTGTCGCCACCCTTGAGCTGCAAAATTTGCCGCGCCTCGTCAGGGGTGGCCACCGAGGCACCGAGCCCCTCAATGATCTGGCGGACCTTCTTCACCTGCTCGGCGTTGGATTTCGCCAGCTGGCCCTTGCCGATCCACAGCGAGTCCTCAAGCCCGACGCGCACATTGCCTCCAAGCGCAATCGCCTGGGTGGCGATCGGCAGTTGGCTTCGGCCCGCGCCCAGCACCGACCAGTGGTAGTCCCGCCCAAACAGGCGGTCGGCGGTGCGCTTCATATGCGCGACATCCTCCGGATGGGTGCCGATGCCGCCAAGGATACCGAACACGCTCTGGACAAAGAACGGCGCCTTGACCAGGCCGCGCTCGACGAAATGGGCGAGCGTATAGAGATGGCCGATGTCGTAACACTCGATTTCGAAACGGGTGCCGTTCTCCGCACAGGTGCGCAATATGTGCTCGATATCGCCAAAGGTGTTGCGGAAGATGCGGTCGCGCGAGCCTTCGAGATATGGAAGCTCCCAATCATGTTCGAAGGTCTTGAAGCGCTCCAGCATCGGATAGAGGCCGAAATTCATCGAGCCCATGTTGAGCGAGGCGACTTCCGGCGCAAAGGTCGCCGCCGGCTTGACCCGCTCCTCGACGCTCATCGTCGCGGCGCCGCCGGTGGTGATGTTGATCACGCAGTCCGAGCGCTGCTTGATCACCCTGAGGAAGGGCGCGAAGGCCTCGGTCGACTGGTCGGGACGGCCATCGACGGGGTTGCGCGCATGCAGATGGACGATGGCAGCGCCGGCCTCCGCCGCGCCGATCGCGGCCTCGGCGATGTCTTGTGCGCTCACCGGCAGATGCGGCGACATTGACGGCGTGTGGATCGAGCCGGTGACCGCGCAGGTGATGATGATCTTGTTCTGGTTCGCCACTTGAAACAATCCTCGTTACTGACAGTGCCTTATTTCACCGCACCCTGAGTGATGCCGGAGATGAACTGCTTCGACAGAACGATGTAGAGCAGCGTGATCGGCAACGCCGCCAGCGTCAGCCCGGTGAATAGCACGCCCCAGTCGGTGGTGAATTCGCCGACGAAGACGGTGAGGCCCTGCGGCAGCGTCTTGAGATTGTCGGAGGTGATCAGCACCAGCGGGAAGAAGAAGTCGTTCCAGATGGGCACGGCGTTCTGGATTGCGACGATGACGAGCGCCGGGCGCGCCAGCGGCAGCATGATCGATCGCATGATGCGAAATTCGCTGGCGCCGTCCATGCGCGCCGACTCTTCCAGTTCGCGCGGCAAAGTCCGGAGGAAGCCGGTCATGATGAACACCGCCGAGGGAATGCCCATGGCGACATAGACCAGCACCAGGCCGGCATAGCTGTCGACCAGCCTCAGCGAATCCAGCTGGATGAACAGCGGAATGATCGCCAGTTTCAGCGGCACGGTCATGCCGCTGAGGAAAAACATCAGCACCAGCGCGCTCAGCCTGAACTGGTAGCGGGCAATCGCATAGGCGGCCATGGTGCTGAACAGAAGGATCAGCGCCACCGCGGCCATGGTGATGCCGACGGAATTGGCGAGGTAGCGCACGAAATTGGTTTCGCTCCACACCCGCTCGGCATTGGCCAGCGAGAAGTGCGCCGGCAGGGCGAAGGGCGAGCTGAAGATCTCGGCATTGGTCTTGAAGGACGACATCACCATGACGAACAGCGGATAGATCATGATGACGGCATTGACCGCCAGCATCAGCTGGATGGCGCCGTTCTTCAACAGCTCGCCGGGTTCCCTGGTGCCGTTTGTTTCGCTCACAGTTCGATCTCACGACGGCGCAGATAGCGAAGCGCGATAGCGGTGACGCCGGCAACGATGATGAACATCATCACGGCCAGTGCGCTACCCTGGCCGAAATCCTGGATGCCGGTCGTCGTCGAGCCGAAGGCGGTGCGGTAGAAATAGAGGCCGAGCACGTCGGTGGCGCCGCCGGGCGAACCGGTAAGGCCGGCCATCACATACGGAATTTCGAACCAGTTGAAGCTGCCGATGAAGGTCAGGATGGTGACGATGGTGACGCTGGGCGCTATCAGCGGCCACACGATCTTGGTCATCAGCACATAGTCGCCGGCGCCGTCGAGACGGGCGGCCTCGATCACGTCCTTGCTGACGCGCTGCATGCCGGCCAAAAGCACCAGGGTCGGGAAGCCCAGCCAGTGCCAGACATTGGCGAACAGGACGCTGCCGAGTGCGGTGTGTTCGTTGCCGAGCCACGGGATGGCGCTGATGCCGACCAGCGCCAGCGTCTGGTTCACCAGACCGAACAGCGGGTGCAGAAACAGTTTCCACAGGAAGCCGACGATGACCGCCGACAGCACGACGGGAAGAAAGACGATGACCTGGTGGATGCGGTGGCCGGGCAGTGCCTTCAGCAAGGCGTAGGCGAGCAGGAAGGCGGTGCCGTTCTCGAACACCATCAGCGCCACGAAGGCGATGATGTTGTGCTTCAGCGCATTGTAGGTCCAGTCGCTGTAAGGCTGTTCAAACAGCACCTTGCGGAAGTTTTCAAAGCCGATGAATCCGGTCGGCTGCAAGCCGTTGAACTCATAGAAGGCAAGGCGGAAGGCCGACAGCAGCGGCCAGAGCACGAACAACACCATGACCACCAGGGCCGGTGTCAGCAGGGACGCGATCCAGAGTGACCGGCGCCACGGAAAGGCTTTTGTGGTGTGGCGCCGGCCGATGTTCATGTCACTTGCCCTGGAAAGGCTTGTACCATTTGGCGAGGCCGCTGGTCAGGTCGGCGGCGAGCTGGTCCGGGGTGATCGAACCCGACATCATCTTGGTGATGTCGCCCTGCAGCAGCTCCGATCCCGTCGGCTTCTCGAAACGGAAGTAGACGACATTGATATGCGGCATGGCAGTTTCGTTCAACTTGGCGACATGGGCGAGAAGCTCGTCCTTGATGACGACGCCCTTGATCGGCGAGATGTTGCCGAGCAGAGCGGAGAACTTGTCGCCGAACTCCTTGGTGCCCATCCAGTTGACCAGCTTCAGCGCGGCCTCCTTGTTGGCCGACTTGGCGTTGACGGCATAGCCGCCATCGAAGAACTTGGTCACCTGCGGTGTGTCGCCGGCCTTGGCCATTGGCGGGGCGACAAAGTCCATGTTGATGGCCGGGTTCTGGGTGCGGTAGCTGGCGATATCGAAGCTGCCGCCGGCCAGCATCGCCGCCTTGCCGCTGATGAACAGCTGGCCGGCGGTGTCGTAGTCGATGCCTTCGAAGCCGGGCGGCATGTAGTCGCGCAGTTCGAGCAGCATGCCGAGCGCCGCAACATAGCGCGGGTCCTTGAAGGTGGTCTTGCCCGACGTCAGGTCCCTGACAAAGTCCTGGCCGAGGAACGGGTTGGTGAAGATGGCCACGAACATCTCGTTGAACCAGCTGGTGCCCATGCCGTTGGCCAGGGGGTAAATACCCTTGTCCTTCAGCGCCTTGCTGACGGTTATGAACTCATCCCATGTGGTCGGCGGCGTCAGCCCGGCCTTGGTGAAGACGTCCTTGTTGATGAACAGGCCGAGCGTCTGCGAGGCGAAGGGCAGGGAATAGACCTTCTTGTCGGCGCGGTAGGTGCCGGCCACCAGCGCATCGGCGGGCTGGTTGGCGAGTGAAGGCACCGTGGTCAGATCCTGCGGCTCGAAATAGCCAGCCTTGACGAACTGCTCCAGCCAGCCATAGGCGTGGGTGTGGATGACGTCGCCGCCCTTGCCGGCGGCCAGCGCCGTCGAGACAATCGTCGGATAGTTCTCATCCGGGAACGACTCGAACTTCACATGAATGTCCGGGTTGGCCTTGGCGAAATCCGCGAAAAGTTCATTGTAGGCAGCCTTGTCTTCCTGGCGCCAGGTCCAGAACGAGATGTCGGTTGCATGTGCCACGCTGGCTGCGAGTCCCCATGCGAAAGACGCGGCCGCGAGGGCCAGACCAATCTTTCTCCTGCTCATGTTGCAATCTCCCAATGCGCTTGATGCGCTTTTTACGACCATTATCAAATCATAGTTCTTGCCGTCTGGAAAGATAGTTTGTAAAGTTTCCTAACTAATAAGGATCTGGACGCGGCAACCCGCTTCGTCCGGCGTGTGCGGTGGATAACGGTGACCCAGAAAATCATTGCAGGCGTGGATATCGGCGGCACCAAGACGCGGATCATGGCGTGCCAGGGCGAGCGTACGATCGCCGACGAGGTGCTGGTGACGGAGACCTGGCGCATCCGCCAGATGGAAACCGATGCCACGACGCTGGCTGGGATCGTCGCGGGATTGTGCGGCGGGGTCGCGCCCGCTGTGCTGGCCGTTGGCGCGCATGGTTGCGACACGGGTGAACAATGCCTTCGCTTCCAGGCGCTGCTGGCAAGCAGGACCGGTGGTGCGGTGCAGGTGGTCAACGATGCCGAGCTGATGGTTCCTGCCGCTGGCTATATCGACGGCATCGGCGTCGTCTCCGGCACAGGCTCGATCGCGGTGGCACGCACGGCCGATGGCAAGATGCTGGCAGCCGGTGGCTGGGGCTGGATCCTTGGCGACGAGGGCAGCGCGCCGGCATTGGTGCGCGAGGCGGCGAAAGCAGTCCGGCACAGCCTCGACCGGGGCCAGGATGGTGACCCGCTGATTGCCGGGCTGATGCGCGAACTGGGTACAGACGACCAGACCAAGCTTGGCATCCTGCTCAACGAAACGCGTGGTGCTGCGGTCTGGGGCCGCTATGCCAATGCCGTATTCGACGCGGCGATCGCCCGCTCGGCTCTGGCTATCCGTGTTATCAGCGAAGGCGGGGCAGGGTTGGCCGCATTGGTCGCACTCTTGATCGAACGCGGCGCCAATCCCGCCCTTGTCGTGGCTGGCGGCGGGGTCATCTCGGAGCAGCCGATGTTGATGACGGCATTCGTCGAGGCCATGGCAAAGGTCTCGCCGTCGAGCCAGGTGCTGCTGCTGCGCGAGCCGCCGGTGCTGGGTGCGGTCGCCTTGGCGAGACGACTGCTGGTCGGTCAGGGCCAATCTTTGGGAATTGGAGCGGTTTGAATGATGAAGCGTATCGGCTATCGCCCGGCGGTGGCGCGCCAGACGGAAAGTCTCGAAATCGGCCGGCGTTCGGTGGCCTCGTCGCTTGACGACCTCGATCTCCGCGCTTTTGCCGGCAAGACGATCGGGCTTGCCGGCATCGGCGCCAGCTATCAGGCAGCGCTGGCCGGTGCGCTTTATCTGCGCGCCTCCGGTATCAAGGCTTTTGCCTATACGCCGACCGATCTCTATGGCCGGACGGATGCAGCCGCCGATGCGTTCATCGCGCTGTCGGCCTCCGGGCAGAGCCGCGAAATCTACGACGTCATGCGCGAGGCGTCGGGCGCGCCGCGCCTGGCGGTCTGCCGTGGCAGCGGCAATCCGCTGGCTGATCTGACTGGTGCTGTGCTTGCCACGGATTCTGGCGCCGACAATGGCGCAAGCTCCACCGGCTATACCGGGACCTTGCTGGCGCTTGGCATGCTGATCGGCAGGCTTGCCGGCAACAGCTTCGATTGGGCGCGTTTGCCTGCCGCCGCAGCCGCCGTTCTTTCCGGCGCGACGCAAGCTGCTGGGCAGGCGGCACGGCTGCTGCAGGGCAGAACATCCATCGACATCGTTGGCGCCGGCGTCGGCTTCGCCAATGCCGGCGAGGCGGCGATGCTGATCCGCGAGGCGGTGAGGGTGCCGGCATCCGGATGGGATACGCTGAACTACCTGCACGGACCGATGGAATCGCAAGATGCGGCGACCGGACTCATTTGCATCGGTGATGGCCGCGAGGTGAAGATCGCGCAGGATGTTGCGGCCTTCGGTTGTCACTCGGTGCTGGTGACACGGCGCGTCGATGTCGCTGCCGCCGACAGGCTAGTGGTGATTTCCATCCCGGCACTCGGCAACGACATGGCCGATGCCATACTGGAGATCATCGCCATCCAGCTCATTGTCGGCGACATGCAGGACGCCGCCGGCCTCGCCGACATTACGTTCCGCTACCGCCAGACCGACACCAAGCTGAAGCCGTGGTCGCCGACCGAGGTGTAGCCTGTCCTGTTCGCGCATTTTCCGCTGCGTTCGACCTTCGGTTTGAGATCCTGCTTGCGGAAATTGCCAAACTGCCCGGCAATGAGGCATTCAGGGGAACATGCATGCGCCTTTGAGTCGTGCTGGTGATTTTGCGCGCGGCCAATAGGATTTTCAGGGCAAAAGGTCGAACGGCTGAGATGGCGGCTGCGGAAATCCCCAATCTGACCGAGAGCGCCCGCGCCGTGCTTCGTGTGCTCGCCGCGCATGGGCCGGTGACCCGGCCGAAACTCGGCGCCATGCTCGACCTGTCGAAACCGACCATGTCGGCGGCGGTGTCGGAACTGAGCGCCTTGGGTCTTGTGGCGTCGCGCGGACTGGAGCGTGGCGCCATCGGCCGCACGGCGACGGTCTACGGCATCGGTCCCGGCGCGGGCTACGCGATCGGCATCGATGTCGGCGCCGCCCAGGTGCGTGCCGTCGCCTATTCGATGGACGCGCAGAAGCTGGCGTCGGCGGAAGAACCGATCCCGGAAACGATAGCCGGCGATGCCGACGCGGTCGGCGCTGTCGTGCTGTCGGTGGCGCGTGCCACAATGGCCAAGGTGGCCAAGAGTTTTCGCGCGCTGCGTGCCATTGCGGTGGCGGTGCCGCGCATCGTCTCCAACGATCGTTTTGACCGGCCCGGCGGGCCGTCCGCCGTGCTTGGCCTGCTGCGGCGCAGTGTCAAAGTGCCGATCATCCTGGAAAACAACGTCAATTGCGCGGCCATCGGCGAGATGCACTTTGGCGCCGCGCAAGGCCACCAGACCTTCGCCTTTCTGCAGGTTGGCGTGCGGGTCGGCCTCGGCCTCATCACCGAAGGGCGTTTGTTTCGCGGAGCCGGCGGTGCTGCCGGCGAAATCGGCCGCATGCCGTTTCCGTGGTCGGCCAGCGAGACGCCCTATCGTGAAGGGCTCGAACATTATCTCGGCTCGCGGGCGCTGATCGAGCGCTGTCGTGTCGACTGGCCCGCTGGGGAAGGCGCGCCGCCCGACTCGGCCAAGGATCTGTTCGCGCGTGCTCTGGAGGGCTCAGCGTCGGCGG
>NZ_RZRK01001069.1:0-1676 GCF_003997835.1 Mesorhizobium sp. M7A.F.Ca.CA.004.12.1.1 | reverse complement strand
GCTTTCACACGGTTTCGTGAACTCGAAATCGTGTCGAGCGATCGGTTTTCTCACTGCGGACGGCCCAGAGAGCTCGAAAATTTGCGGTTCGTGACTCGCCAGGAATGCCGTGGTCGTCCTTGCCAGGGGCAGGAAGTGACGGGAGAATCGATCGAGCGGCGCGTTCCGTCTTGTCCGGTCAGCTGAGGGACTGCGTTTGACAATTCATCCACCTGGGATTGAACCTTGCCCGCCATCGTCGACACTCATGCATGTCCGGTTCTCCAACAAGGAAGCTCCCAATGCTTGCACGCGCGGCCGCAATCCTGTCCCTCTTCGCCTGGCTGCCCCTCGTACCGTTGGCGCATGCCGGCGCGCAGAGCATCCCGGCCAGCGCCGAAGGCCAGATCGAGTTCAACACGCCGTCCGGCAACATCGGCTGCATCTACACGGCCAAAGGCGGCACCGGCACCTATGAGCCAAAGGATGGCGGCCCGGAGCTGAGTTGCTCGCGCGTCGAGCCGAGCTACGTCACGATTATCCTGGGTCCGAAGGGGCCAGCCACTCTGATCAAAAACCCGGGCGAGCAGGGCTGCTGCAGCGATGTCGACAAGCTTGGCTACGGCAACAGCTGGAGCGCCGGGCCGTTCTCGTGCCAGTCGTCAACCAAGGGACTGACCTGCACCGCCACGAACGGCCATGGATTTTTCATCAGCAAGGCCAAAGCGACGGTGAAGTAACGTTTGCTGCTGTCGCGGAGAGGAGAGGGCGGTCGGCTCAGCCGGCCTTGTCCAGTTCGCCGCGCGCCTTGGCGGCCGCCACCTGGCGAATGGCATCGGCCAGCGTGTCGGCATCCTGTGCGCCCATGACCGCGTATTTGTCCTCGAGCAGGAAGCACGGCACGCCAGAAATGCCCATGCGCGACGCGGTGGCGATCTCGGTGCGCACCGCCTCGACATCGGCCTCGGTCGGCAAAAGCGTGGCGACCACGGACGCATCCATGCCGGCCTCGCGCGCCGCCTCGACCAGCACGGCATGATCGCCAATGTTTGCGCCTTCCTCGAAATTCAGCTGGAACAGCCGGCGCACAAGCCTGTTCTGAATGGCTTCGCCGGCGGCACCTGCCCAGCGGATCAGCCGATGCGCATCCAGCGTGTTCGGCGCCACCTTGATGGCGTCAAAGGCGAACGAGATGCCTTCGATTTCGCCCAGCGGCTCGATGCGGGCGTGAATCTCGCGGATGCGCTGATCACTGCCGAATTTTGCCAGCATGTATTCGCGGCGGTCCTTGCCTTCAGGCGGAATGGTCGGATCGAGCTGGAACGGCCGCCAGCGGACATGCACGTCGACATCGCCGACGGCGGCAATCGCCCTGTCGAGCCGCTTCTGGCCGATGAAGCACCAGGGGCAGACGACATCGGACACCACATCGACGGTGATGGCGTTCAATTCGCTCATCTCGATCTCCTGATCCCTCAGTTGGGTTTGCGCCACCATGTTGGCAGCTGATACCCGAATATGGGCGTCTTTTGCGGATGTTCCAGGTAGTTCCAGTAGGCAATCCATTGCTGCGTGTTGTGCTGCATCGGCACCATGTAGTTGCCGGAGATCAGCAGCCGGTCGAGAACGCGAACGGCGGCAACATAATCCTCCTTGGAGCGGGCGCGCAGCATCGCCTCGATCGCCGCGTCCACAGC
>NZ_RZRK01001068.1:0-1678 GCF_003997835.1 Mesorhizobium sp. M7A.F.Ca.CA.004.12.1.1 | reverse complement strand
CTTCAGCAAAGCGCGCTGGATGATCTCGTTGCCGGCGACGACCGAGCCGTTGTCGAGCATGTCCTGGCCGCCATCCATGTCGGAGACGAAGCCGCCCGCCTCGCGGATCAAAAGCAGCCCGGCGGCGATGTCCCAGGCCGACAGGCCGGTTTCCCAGAAGCCATCCATGCGGCCGGCGGCGACATAGGCGAGATCGAGCGATGCGGAGCCGAGGCGGCGGACGCCGGAAACCTCGGCCATGACATTGCGCAGTTCGACCAGGAAATTGCCGTGGTGGCCGCGGCCGAGATGCGGCATGCCGCAGCCGATCACGGTGTCGACCAGCTTGATGCGGCCGGCGACGCGCAAGCGGCGGTCGTTCATGAAGGCGCCGCCCCCGCGTTCGCAGGTGTAGAGTTCGTCCATCGCCGGATTGTAGATGACGCCGGCGACGATCTGGCCCTGGCGCTCCAGCGCGATCGAAACGGCAAAGAGCGGAATGCCGTGCAGGAAATTGGTGGTGCCGTCGAGCGGGTCGACGATCCAGCGATGCTGGCCGTCGTCGCCTTCAACCACGCCGCGCTCTTCCATCAGGAAGGAATAGCCGGGCCGAGCCTTGGACAATTCGGCAAAGACGATGTCCTCTGCCTTGCGGTCGGCCTGGCTGACATAATCGCCGGGGCCCTTCATCGAGACCTGCAGGTTCTGCACCTCGCCGAAGTCGCGCGACAGCGAGCGGCCGGCCTTCATTGCGGCCTGGACCATGACGTTGAGAAGGGCTGAGCGTGCCATAGTGCTTTTTCCCGGTGCTGCGCTTTAAATTCTGCCTCGATGCATGTCGGTGACCCGGAACCCGGCCACTTCTGGGCGACATGCGTCAGTCGGCGCGGCGCACGTAAGTGATTTCGTTGGTGTCGACGATGATGCGCTCGCCGGCGCCGATGAAGGGCGGCACCAGGACGCGGATGCCGTTCTCCAGGATCGCCGGCTTGTAGGACGATGCCGCCGTCTGACCCTTCACCACCGGGTCGGCCTCGGTGATGGTCAGCGTCACATAGTCGGGCAGCGAAATGCCGATCGGCCGCTCTTCGTAGAGCTGGACCGTCACCATCATGCCGTCCTGCAGGAAGGCGGCGCGATCGCCGACGAAGTCCTTGTTCAATTCGAGCTGCTCGTAGCTCTGGGTGTCCATGAACACCAGTGCGTCTTCCTGCGCGTAAAGGAAGGAAAAATCCTTCAGGTCGAGCCGGATCTGTTCGACGGTCTCGGCCGAGCGGAAGCGCTCGTTGAGCTTGGTGCCGTTGATGAGGTTCTTCAGTTCGACCTGATTGTAGGCGCCGCCCTTGCCGGGCTTGACGGTGTTGGTCCTGACCGCCACCCAAAGCCCGCCATCATGCTCGATGACATAGCCGGGACGGATTTCGTTGCCATTGATCTTGGCCATGATGAGATGATCCGGAATGATGCCAACGGCCACGCCGTCGGTATGGATGTTCGCTGGGAAAGCGATTTCGGGCTCCCAAGACCACAAATCGCCAGAAGAGGCAAGGGAGCGGGCAGGTCGGTGCCAGGCGAGGGGAGCCGAGGTTACACTTGCGATGACCGCGAGAACCGCCGTCAAGGCAGCCGGTTGGCCTTCTGCAGCGCCTGCTTGGTCTGGTCGTCGTCCAGCCCCTGCAGGAAGTCGTCCATCTGTGGG
>NZ_RZRK01001067.1:0-1681 GCF_003997835.1 Mesorhizobium sp. M7A.F.Ca.CA.004.12.1.1 | reverse complement strand
CTCCCGGGACGAGCTGTCGTTCTATCCGCTGATCTACTGGCCGATCGATCCGGCCGCACCGATGCCCAGCCAGGCAGCGATCGCCCGCGTCGACGCCTATATGCAGCAAGGCGGCACGGTGCTGTTCGACACCCGCGACCAGTTCGCCAACGGCATCGGCGCCGATTCGACCAGCCCGGCGACGGAGCGGCTGCGCGACATCCTCGGCAATCTCAACGTGCCGCCGCTGGAACCGGTACCGTCCGACCACGTGCTGACCAAATCCTTCTTCATCCTGCCCGAATTCCCCGGCCGCTTCGCCGGCAGCCCGCTCTGGGTCGAGGCCTCGCTCGACGCCAGCAACGCCGAGAACCGGCCGGTGCGTACCGGCGATGGCGTCTCGCCGATCATGATCACCGCCAATGATTTCGCTGGCGCCTGGGCGGTCGACGAGAACGGCGATGCGCTGCTGCCAACCGTGCCGGCTGACCCGATGCAGCGCATCTACGCGCTGCGCGCCGGCGTCAACATCATGATGTACATGCTGACCGGCAACTACAAATCCGACCAGGTGCACGTACCCATACTGCTCGAACGGCTGGGGCAGTAGAATGAGTTTGTTTGGTGCCCTCCGGTCGCGGATAAACCCTCCCCAAAAAGAGGAGGGTAAGGAATGAATTGGTCGATCTCCTTCGAACCGCTGATCTCCTGGCCACTGCTGACCTTGGCGCTGGTGCCGCTGGCGCTGCTTGCGCTGGTCGGCCTGTGGTTTCGCCAGCGCGGTTCGGTCTTCCGCTTCATCGCCCTTCTGGCGCTCGCCGCCGCTTTGTTCAACCCGGTGTTCCTCAACGAGGAGCGCGAGCCGCTGAAAAGCGTTGTCGCCCTCGTCGTCGACCGCAGCCAGAGCCAGGATATCGGCGACCGCACCAAGCAGACCGACGAGGCGTTGGCCGGGCTGCAGCAGCGGCTTGGCCGCTTCAAGCAGTTCGACGTGCGCGTCGTCGAGGCCGGCAAATCCGAGG
Source organism: Mesorhizobium sp. M7A.F.Ca.CA.004.12.1.1 (assembly GCF_003997835.1). Lineage (NCBI taxonomy): Bacteria > Pseudomonadati > Pseudomonadota > Alphaproteobacteria > Hyphomicrobiales > Phyllobacteriaceae > Mesorhizobium > Mesorhizobium sp. M7A.F.Ca.CA.004.12.1.1. Next base: position 680 of record NZ_RZRK01001067.1, on the reverse strand, counting down.
CCGCCGAGGAACGCACCGAGACACGGCTGTTCGGCGCGCTTGAAGGCGCCTTCCGCGACGTGCCGCCGTCACGGATCGGCGGCGCCATCATGATCACAGATGGCGAGGTCCATGACGCCCCCCCGGGAGCGCCCGATTTCAACGCTCCGCTGCATGCGCTGATAACCGGCAACGATCACGAGAAGGATCGCCGCATACGTTTCGAGAACGCCCCGCGCTTCGGCCTTGTCGGCAAGCCGCTCGACATGACCTACCGCGTCGTCTCGACCGAAAACGAGACCGGCCCGGTCGATGTGCGCGTTTCGGTCAATGGCGAACAGGTCGCGGTCGAGCACGCCACTGTCGGCCAGGCGATGCCGTTGCAGGTCACCATTCCGGGCGCCGGCCGCAACATCGTCGAACTCGCCATCGATCGCGAACCGGGCGAACTGACCGACACCAACAACCGCGCCATCGCGCTCATCGACGGCATTCGCGAGAACTTGCGCGTGCTGCTCGTCTCCGGCGAGCCGCATGCCGGCGAACGCACCTGGCGCAACCTGCTGAAATCCGACGCCTCGGTCGATCTCGTCCATTTCACCATCCTGCGGCCGCCGGAAAAGCAGGACGGCACGCCGATCAACGAATTATCGCTGATCGCCTTCCCGACCCGCGAACTGTTCGTCGAGAAGATCAAGGAT
>NZ_RZRK01001066.1:0-1681 GCF_003997835.1 Mesorhizobium sp. M7A.F.Ca.CA.004.12.1.1 | reverse complement strand
CGCCGGGACTGCGCCGGGAAGAGGTCGCCCAACGCGCCAACATCAGCCCGACCTGGTACACATGGCTGGAGCAGGGCCGCGGCGGCGCACCCTCGGCCGATGTCCTCAATCGCATCGCCAAGGGGCTACTGCTGACCGAGGCGGAGCGCGAACATCTTTTCATGCTGGGGCTCGGGCGCCCGCCCGAGGTCCGCTACACCGGTGCCGAGGGTGTCAGCCCACGGCTGCAGCGCCTCATCGACACGCTCGATGCCAGCCCCGCCATAGTCAGGACCGCTACGTGGGACGTCGTTGCCTGGAACCGCGCCGCGCGGGTCGTGCTGACCGACTACAGCGCCCTGCCCGAGGGCGAGCGCAACATCCTGCGCTTCATGTTCCTCAGTCCCCATATCCGCGCCAGGCAGCACGACTGGCAAAACCTGGCCCGTTTCGTGGTCGGCTCGTTTCGTGCCGATGCGGCCCGCGCCGGCGCGGTCTCCGAGGTGCGCGAACTCGTCGACGAGCTTTGCAGCGCCAGCCCCGAGTTTGCCGCCCTGTGGCGGGCAAACGACGTGCTCAGCCACGGCGACGGGACAAAGCGCCTGAAGCACCCGGAACTCGGCGATATCGAACTGGAATATTCGGGCTTCGCGGTCGACGGCCGGCCGGATTTGAGCCTGACCGTCTACAACCCGGTCGACAGCGCCGTCGCCGACCGCATCCGCGCGCTGGCTCTCGCCCGACACCCCAAAGAGTAAGGGCGGGACGACCGTCCGCGGGGAGACGCCCGCCCTCAAACGCGCTCGCAGACCGCCTTCAGGATCTGCAAGGTCGGCCCCCAGTAGAGATTGGCATGCGGACGGATCGCCGGTTCGGCAAAATCGCTGAGCGTCAGCGTCAGCAGCGTTCCCTCATCCGCTGGCGCCAGATCGAAGCTGACCACCGTGTGGTTTTCGGGCACGTCCGCCAGACGCGGGGCCGACAACGTGCTCCAGTAGCTGTAGGCGAAGCTCCTTCCCGGCTCAAAAGCGCGGATGGTGCCATGGTTCTCGAACGGCATTCCGTGCAGCAATCCGCGCATCACGATCGCGCCGCCGGCCTGTCCTTGCAGGCTGACGGTCAACTCCTCGTCGGACATCCATTGCGGGATCATTTCTGGCGTCGTCAGTATCCGCCAGACCTTGGCCGGCTCGGCACCGATGACGACGGTCTTGGTTATCGGCGCGAACGAAGCGGTCACGAGGCCTCGCTTTGGCCTAATGGCTCGGGCGCCAGCACCAGCCGGATCTCCTGCGCCGCCTGCGCGGCATGGTGGCGCACGGTGGCAAGGTCGAGCATGCTGTAGGTGGTCGCCACATAGGGCACGGTCAGCGCGGCGACGGAGTGGCCGAACGGCCCGATGACCGGAAAGGCAAGATCGATGACACCCGGCTGCAGCCCGTCCGCCACCTCTTCATGGCCGGCGGTACGGATGCGGCCAAGCGCACGCTCCACCTCGGCCTTTTCGTCAAGAACACCAGAGACTTGCAGCCATTGGTTGACTCTATCCTGCGGCTGGAACGCCATCAGCGTGCGGCCCGTGGCGGTGGCAAACAGCGGGAACTCGGCGCCGACGCGGACGCGGAAGCCGAAGGCCGCCGGGCTTTCCACTTGCGCCAGGATCAGTACCCTTCCGGCATTGTGGACGCCGAGATTGCAGGCC
>NZ_RZRK01001065.1:0-1688 GCF_003997835.1 Mesorhizobium sp. M7A.F.Ca.CA.004.12.1.1 | reverse complement strand
GATATAGCAGCCCGCCGGGAAGGTGAAATTCGACGGATCGTAGAACGCCGTCTCCTTGAGCCCGGGCTCCATGCCGCCCGGCAGGTTGTGGGCAGTGTAGGCGGCCAGCGCCATCTGGAACCACGGCACGTTCTTGTCGGTGCCGGCCACCTTCAGCGCGCCGTTCTCGATGATGATGTCGCCTTCGTCGGCCTCGAGCAGGTGCGCCGCGATCTTCTTGGCCTTGGCCTCTACCTTGTCGAGCGCCTTGACGATGGCTGACATCCCGACCGCACCCGAGCGCGAGCCATAGGTGCCCATGCCCATCTGCACCTTGTCGGTATCGCCATGCACGATCGAGACCGAATCGAGCGGCACGCCGAAGCGCTCATTGACCAGTTGCGCGAAGGTCGTCTCATGGCCCTGGCCGTGGCTGTGAGAGCCGGTCAGCACCTCGATCGTGCCGACCGCGTTGACGCGCACTTCCGCCGATTCCCAAAGGCCGACACCGGCGCCGAGCGAGCCGACGGCCGCAGACGGCGCGATGCCGCAGGCCTCGATGTAGCAGCTCATGCCGATGCCGCGCAGCAGCCCCTTGTTGGCGGCGGCGGCCTTGCGCTTGGCGAAGCCGGCATAATCCGACGCCTGCATTGCCGCATCGAGCGAAGCGGCATAGTCGCCGGCGTCATAGCACATGATGACCGGCGTCTGATGCGGAAACGAGGTGACGAAGTTCTTGCGCCGCAACTCAGCCGGCGAAACGCCGAACTGGCGGGCCGCCGTCTCCATCATACGCTCCATGACGAAGGTCGCTTCCGGCCGCCCTGCCCCGCGATAGGCATCGACGGGCGCGGTGTTGGTGTAGATCGCCTTCACATTGGCGTGGATGGCCGGGATGTTGTACTGGCCCGACAGCAGAGTCGCATAGAGATAGGTCGGCGTCGCCGATGAAAACAGCGACATGTAGGCGCCGAGATTGGCTTGGGTTTCCACCTTCAGGCCGAGGATCCTGTGGTCCTTGTCGAAGGCCATTTCAGCATGGGTGTGATGGTCGCGGCCATGCGCATCGGTCAGAAAACTCTCGGTCCGGTCGGCCACCCATTTGACCGGCACGCCGGTCTTCTTCGACGCCCACAGGCAGACGATCTCTTCGGGATAGATGTAGATCTTCGAGCCGAAGCCGCCGCCGACATCGGGCGCGATCACGCGCAGCTTGTTTTCCGGCGCGACATTGTAGAAGGCGCTCATCACCAGCCGCGCCACATGCGGGTTCTGCGAGGTCGTCCAGCAGGTATAGTGATCCTCGGCCTTGTCGTAATGGCCAAGTGCGGCGCGCGGCTCCATGGCATTGGGCACCAGCCGGTTGTTGATGATGTCCATCTTGACGACATGGGCTGCCTTCCCGAAAGCCGCCGCGGTGTCGTCGGCATTGCCGATGTCCCAGTCGAAGATCAGATTGTTGTCCGCTTCGGGGTGGATTTGCGGCGCACCCTTGTCCATCGCCTTGGAGGCATCGACGACGGCCTTCAGCTCCTTGTAGGTGATCTCGACCGCCTCGGCGGCGTCGCGCGCCTGCCCCTTGGTCTCGGCGACGACGATGACGACGGCGTCGCCGACATAACGGACCCGGTCGAAGGCGAGTGGCGACCACGCTCCCATCTTCATCGGCGAGCCGTCCTTGGAGTGGATCATCCAACCGCAGATGAGAT
>NZ_RZRK01001064.1:0-1693 GCF_003997835.1 Mesorhizobium sp. M7A.F.Ca.CA.004.12.1.1 | reverse complement strand
AGCAGGAACCGACGCAGCGGTGGTTGACGCAGCCCTCAATGCCGCTTTACAGGAATGAGGCGTGAACCAGCCGGGAGCGCCTTCGGTGCCAATCCGGTGCCAACAGGCCAAACGAGCTGGCCTCGTGCTACCCAAGTGGTTGAAGAATCACGATGGAGGAATGGCCGAGCGGTTTAAGGCACCGGTCTTGAAAACCGGCGTGGGTGCAAGCTCACCGTGGGTTCGAATCCCACTTCCTCCGCCAGAATTCTAATTAACTAATTGAAAAAGCGGAGTAAATCGCTCTCGCCTTATTCGGTTCCTAACTCAGTTCCTAACTTTTTCGTTCAATGACGACTTATCGCCAGAGCGATTGCCCTCCCCTGAGCATGACCATGTCGTCATCCTCGTCGTCCTCGGGCTCATACGGCGCCGGTGCCTCAAGCAGGTCGATTCGCCTGAGATCAGTCCCTCCCATCGGCGCATCGAGCGAGAGCGTTTTGAACGTGTCGTATTCACGGTTGTAGCCGGTGACGTAATCCTTCATCCGCGCACCGACGTGCTCCAGCAGTAGCTTGCCTTCGAGCACAGCCAGGAGCATCGAGGCGATAACATCATCACGCATGAAGCGCGGAAGTCCTGAACTGACCGCCCGGCTCACCACCCGATAGACCGTGTCCGGGTCGTGGCGCATGGTGTTGATTGATTTCTTTCGCAGCATCCACGCGGCCTGCTTCTTATAGATTTCCTGGCGATGTTCGACAAAGTATTTTCGTTGGGAAATCCGGGTTTCATCCAGATGACCAGCTCTGTACGCATGGTAGTACGCAACCACTTTTTCCGGATTGGCTAGACGCCAAGCTTTCTTGGCCGCTGCACGTATCTCCTTATGTGTCTCACGATACCTTCGCCCGTAGTCCAAGTCTTTTTGACGGTTCTCAGCTCTCCATTTTTTCTTCTTTTCCCTAGCTTCTGGCGAACGTTTCCTTGCCAAGACTTTTTCGCGATTTTTGGTTAGGTATCGGTGTTGTGCTTCGAGGTGCTTTATCGGATCGCGGGCCATCCTGGCACGGTGGAGCTTGGAGACATGACCGCGCAAGATAGTGGGAAAGCTTGTGCCCGCTAATCCCGCTACGCTCCACCACCAAATGAAAAGCCCGCCATCTCTCGGCAGCGGGTCGCCGCCGGGGCTGCCTGTGCAACAAAGGCCTTCGATCCGCGTTGAGGCTGGTCTCAGTGGAGCTTCGACAATGGACCCCGCAACCGCAGCAGTATTGCTTTTACTCTCTTGCAGCCCAGGCCAGGCTGCCGTCTGCAAGCCCATTGAGGCCGCGCCGACGACATATGCGTCGTTCGACGCGTGTCGGGCATCTCTGAAAGACAGGCTCGCAGGTGCGCCAAACGGTGAAATCGTCGGACGATGCCATCCTGTCGACGAGACTGTCACCGGTTCACTGCCCGCCGGGTACACCACCGTTGTTGTCACGCGGGGCGTTGGGGGCAACGCCATCAGCAATAGCTACATCGTTCAACACAAAGAATAGAAAGGCCCGCCACCATGAGGCAGCGGGCTCTATGTCCACTATTTGACGATACGGGGGTCACCAGCCGTTGCGATGCCAATCCGACCCCTCTTGCGGCATGTCGGTATCGTTCGACCACGCGATATCGCCATAGTCTTCCGCACAGTACGCTTCGGCGTCGTGCTGCTCTT
>NZ_RZRK01001063.1:0-1696 GCF_003997835.1 Mesorhizobium sp. M7A.F.Ca.CA.004.12.1.1 | reverse complement strand
GTGCCGTTATTCGCCACGGCCGCAACACCGCCTCGAGCTGGACGCCATGCCCATCGCCGTCTTCGGGAATTAGCTTGATCTTGGGCGCATGTGGTGCTGCTCTTTGCCGTCGAGCCGCGTGAAGAGGAACGCCACGTCACCAGAAAGGCTGAGTCGCTCGGTGAGTTGCGTCTGCCCGGCCAAGCCGAGTCGCAGCGAATGCCAATCGTTGTCCTGGCTGAGAGGTTGACGTAGGTGGGACGGTTGGCACACAGGTTCCCCAGTTGGTCGCCTGCTGCGTGCAACCGAAAGCATCGTAGCTCTCGTGCCAGAAATTGTTGCCAACAAAAGCACCGATGCGGTAGCGCGGTGAGTTCAAGAAATTATATCCAAGATCGGCGGTGAAATAGCTGACGCCGCCCCCGCGCTGATCACTGAATGTGTTTGAGTAGCCCCCCATTTCCGTAAGAAGTCCTCGTCATGAGAAAATCCTCCCTGATGCCGCCCGCACCGAGGAGGCCTTTACGAAAATGCCAGTCGGATTGTGGACTCGAATGCGCGTCTAGATCGTCATAGGTGAGCCGCGAGACCAGTGACGTACCTTTATGATTGTAAAGTTCCTTCGATGCGTTGCCGGTACTGGCCAGTAACGTAGTCCACCCTCGAAGGAAAAGACTGAGGCCGCCGACCCGGCTACCGACGCCGACTCGCAATCACCGGCACTCGACGGCGGTTCGGAACTTCTCGGTGCCGCAGCGCCGGCCAAGCCGGACGGGCCCGGTGAAAAATTCGTCGTCGAGGGCAAGGCGCCCGCTGCTGCGCCCGGCCGCGCCGACGATTTTTCTTGGCCGCCAAGGCGGCAGCCTGCGGCCGGGGCCACAACCGAAACGACCACGGCGATCAGTCCGTAAGCTGCCCGGGGCAGCGGAAGGGCGGAAAGCGCCTTCAGGTGGCCGCACAAGTAGGGTCTCGAGACGGACTCAGCGCGGCAGCACGCTCGATCCCATCAGCGCCTCATCGATGGCGCGCGCCGCCTGGCGGCCCTCGCGGATCGCCCAGACGACCAGCGACTGGCCGCGCCGCACGTCGCCCGCCGCATAGAGCTTTTCGACGCTGGTCCTGTAGTCCCGGTCATTGGCCTCGACATTCTTCGAGCGGCGGCTGTCAATGGCGATCTTCATCTGGCCGGCCAGTTCCGACACCGGCCCGCGAGCGGCTGGCCCGGCAAAGCCGATGGCGATGAACGCGAGATCGGCGCGGATGACGAATTCGGTGCCGGCGATCGGCTTGCGCTTTTCGTCGACTTCGCAGCATTTGACCCCGGTCAGCTGGCCGTTTTCGCCGATGAATTCAAGCGTCGCCACCTGGAATTCGCGCTCGGCGCCTTCGGCCTGCGAGGATGACGTGCGCATCTTGGTCGCCCAGTATGGCCAGACCGACAGCTTGTCTTCCTTTTCCGGCGGCTGCGGCCGGATGTCGAGCTGGGTGACGCGCACCGCGCCCTGGCGGAAGGCGGTGCCGACGCAGTCGGAGGCAGTGTCGCCGCCGCCGACGACGACGACATGCTGGCCGCCGGCGAGGATCGGATGCGACGGCCACGCCACCGACTGGATCGGTTCGCCGCCGACACGCCTGTTCTGCTGCACCAGATAGGGCATCGCGTCATGCCCGCCGCCGAGATCGTCGCCGGGAATGCCGGCCGCGCGCGGCGTTTCGG
>NZ_RZRK01001062.1:0-1696 GCF_003997835.1 Mesorhizobium sp. M7A.F.Ca.CA.004.12.1.1 | reverse complement strand
CCTTTGTTGATGAAGGTCAGCGTGTAGGCCTTCTTGATGTCGATGCCGGCTGGCGTGACCTTGGCCTTGACCATCTTGTCGTAGAAATTCTTGATCCGCTCGTCGGTCATGGCGCCGATGCCGAGCTTTTCGGTGTCGCCGGAATCGGCAAGGCCGAACTTCTTCATCTGCTCGATCGAGAACGCGATCTGCTCGTCGCTCATATCGGGATTGTCTTTCTTGATCATGTCGTTGGCGGCCTTGTTGTCGCCGTACAGATATTTGTACCAGCCCTTGGCCGAGCCATCGACGAAGCACTGGACCACCTCCGGCTTCTTGTCGATCGTATCCTGCATCACCTCGATCGTCGTCGAATAGGTGTCCCAGCCATAGTCGGCGAGCAGGAACTGGTTCGGCACGAAGCCGCCTTCCTTCTTGACCGCGAACGGCTCCGAGGTGACGTAGCCCTGCTGGATCGACTTCTTGTTGGCGAGGAAGGGAGCGGTGTTGTAGGTGTAGGGCGCGCGCTTGGAAGCGTCGAAGCCGAGTTCGATGACCATCCACTGGAAGAAGGTCTGCACGCCCTCGTCGCCCAATATGTACTGGTCGGCGTTCTTCAGGTCCTCCCATTTGTCGAGCCCTTCGCCGGGGTGGGACATGATGACCTGCGGGTCCTTCTGGAAGTCCGCCGCCACCACGCGCATGGGAATGCCTTGCTGGACGGCATCGAAAGCCGACAGCAGATTGCCGCCCATGTAGAAATCGATCTTGCCGGCCAGCAGCAGCGGTCGGCCGCTGACCTGCGGACCGCCCTGCATGATGGTGACGTCGAGGCCGCAGGCGGCGTAGGTGCCGTCCGCCACGGACTGATAATATCCACCATGCTCCGGCTGGGCCAACCAGTTGGTGCCGAAGGTGACTTTCTCATTCGCAGCAGCACCCAGCGTGCTGGCTGCAAGCAGGGCCACCGCCGCCACCGAGATCTTCTGTTTTCCGTACATCCACACCACCCTCTGTTTGCTCCGGCGCGCCACGCGCCAGGCTCGACACCAAAGATTCAAGAAGCAAGACACATGCCACCGGCGTCTGGCGCCGGGGCCGCCCGCTTGAAAGACGTTGCCATGCCAAGCGCGGACGGGTCATGCTGTACGAAAGGCATCGTGCCTATTTTTTGAACGGCTGTCCACAATCGCCCGGGCAACATGCACCGCCATCTTGAAGGTGTAATGGGTCCGGCTTTAGGCTGGCGGCACCCAGGAGATTGCCATGTTCAGATTCCTCACCCCGAAGTCGATCAAGCCGCCCTTTGCCCGCTACAGCCACGGCGTCGAGGTACCGCCTGGAAAGCGGCTGGTGCTGTGCTCGGGTCAGGTTGCCATAACCGCGGACGACCAGATTCCCGAAGAGGCCGGCGCGCAGGCCGAACTCTGCTTCCGCAACATCGAAGCGATCCTCGGCGAAGCCGGGCTGGGCCTACGCGACATCATCCGTATCAACGCCTATGTCACCGACCGCGCGCATCTGCGGCCCTATATGGATGTCCGCGACCGGCTGTTTTCCAGCCCCGCGCCGGCCTCGACGCTGATGATCGTCTCCGGCTTTGCCCGACCCGAATTCAAGGTCGAGGTCGAGGCTATCGCGGCCGGGTGATCGACAGACAACCTCCGCCGCGCTAGGTCTGGCCGTTCATCGAAGAGGCATGACATGACTGTTGCGA
>NZ_RZRK01001061.1:0-1699 GCF_003997835.1 Mesorhizobium sp. M7A.F.Ca.CA.004.12.1.1 | reverse complement strand
GCCATGGCCAGCGCAACAGATCCGCCTGATATCGCAATGTCCTTCATCAGCATCTGCTGGTGCAGGAAGGAGAGCATCGCGTCGCCGCCGCCCTGGCCGTAATGGCCGATGAACCCGGCGGCAATGCAGAAGGCAGCGAGCAGCAGCGCCGCGATCCGGGTCTGGAAACCGACCAGGACGAGCAGCCCGGCGATCACTTCGAACAGTCCCGTGCCCCAGGCGGCAAGTGCCGGCAGCGGCAGGCCGAGGTTTACGAAATAGCCTGTGGTGCCGGCTATGTCGCTCAATGCCTGGAAACCGGAGGGCACGAACAGGGCGGCGAGCAGCAGCCGGGAGAGCAGGAGCAGCGCGTTGCGGGGCATGTTCACCTCCCTCGGCCGCCGGCCGGCTTCGTCCCGATAGCCCCTATCCTAGCAGAAAACTCCGGCCAGCAGATCGGCGGGCATACACCGATAACGAAAAAGCGGCACGGAAAATTCCGCGCCGCTTTTTGTTCGGCTATTGCCAGTTTTTGGCTCAGCCGCGCTTGGCGTCGATCGAATAGGCGCCGGCGCCCGAGGAAGCCAGCACGAGGAAGCCGCCCGCAATGGCGAGGTTCTTGAGAAACTGGATCATCTGCATCTGGTCGGCCCAACCGGTATGGGCGACCAAACCGGTGGCGACGGTGAAGATCGCCAGCACCCAGGCAACAATCCGGGTCTTGAAGCCGACGAGGATGGCGAGGCCGCCGAGAAGCTCGATCAGGCCGACGACAATGGCCGTTACGGTCGGCAAGGGCAGGCCGAGGGCACCGAAATAGCCCGCCTGCCGGCGATGGCGGTCAGCTTGCCGAAGCCTGAAAGCAGGAAGATGACGGCAAGCAGGACGCGGCCGAGGAGGATGGTGGTCGAGGCATTGGATGCGCCGGAACCGGCGACTGAAGTGTTGATGGACATTGTGGCTCTCCGGGATGGGTTGATACCGGGGAGATAGAGCAAGCCGACTGTTCACCAAAGCCACCAGACTGGCGACACATTGTTCACAGTACTTACGTTCCGTGATCGGGCGGCCTGCGCAAAATTCGCTTCGGGTCACGTCGTGACGGAAGTAAATTCTCCCGTCACGAAATACCGGGCTTTTGGTTGACGCAATTCCGGACCGAAAACCGCAAGACACTTTTCCTGGAATTGACTACCCCGGATGCGTCATGTCCTCCGGCCGCACCAGCCGGTCGTAATCGGCTTCGCTGACCAGCCCGGTGGCGAGCGCTTCCTCGCGCAGCGTGGTGCCCTTCTTGTGCGCGGTCTTGGCGATCTTGGCGGCATTGTCGTAGCCGATGGTCGGCGCCAGCGCCGTCACCAGCATCAGCGAGCGGTCGAGTGCCGCCTTGATGTTGTCTTCGCGGGCCTCGATGCCGACAACGCAATTGTCGGTGAAGGAGACCGAGGCGTCGGAGAGCAACTGCACCGACTGCAGGAAATTGTAGGCCATCAGAGGGTTGTAGACGTTGAGCTCGAAATGACCCTGGCTGCCGGCGAAGGTGAGCGCCGCATTGTTGCCGAACACCTGCACGCAGACCTGCGTCAGCGCCTCGCATTGGGTCGGGTTGACCTTGCCCGGCATGATCGACGAGCCCGGTTCGTTTTCCGGCAGCGACAGCTCGCCGAGGCCCGAACGCGGGCCGGAACCGAGGAAACGGATGTCGTTGGCGATCTTGAAC
>NZ_RZRK01001060.1:0-1711 GCF_003997835.1 Mesorhizobium sp. M7A.F.Ca.CA.004.12.1.1 | reverse complement strand
GTCGACGATCTTTCCCCACCAGGACAATTGATCCCAATTGTCCGAGGTGAGGCCGCGCAACGGAAACCAGTCCCAGAACGACCCGCCGGCAAACAGCACCATCAGCATGATGCCGAACAGGAAGCCCGGAATGGCATAGCCGACAATGACGACGCCGCTGGTCCAGACGTCGAAGGGAGTGCCGTCCTTGACCGCCTTGCGGATGCCGAGCGGGATCGAGATCAGGTAGGACAAAAGCGTGATCCACAGCCCGATCGAGATCGACACCGGCATCTTCTCCAGGATCAGGTCGAGCACCGAAATGTCGCGGAAATAGCTGTCGCCGAAATCGAAGCGGGCATAGTTCCACAGCATCATGCCGAAGCGCTCGAGCGGCGGCTTGTCGAAGCCGAACTGCTTTTCCAGCTTCTTGATGAATTCCGGATCGAGCCCCTGCGCCCCGCGATATTTCGAACTGACGTCACCGGCTGCATCGAAATTGCTGCCAGCGCCCGCGTCGCCGCCACCGCCGCCGAGGCGGTCGCTGCCGCCCTGATTGGTCAGCCGGGCGATGACCTGTTCGACCGGACCGCCGGGGGCGAACTGGATGACGGCGAAGGATATCGCCATGATGCCGAACAGGGTCGGGATCATCAACAGGATGCGGCGCAGGATATAGGCGCCCATCAGGCCTTTTGCCCCGCTTGAGCGAACATCTCAGCCTTTGCCAATTTTTGCCGCCTTGCCCTTATCGAACCACCACAGCGTCTCGACCGGAAAGCCGAAATCGGGCTTCTGTTCGACAAAGCCGAACATGTCCCAATAGGCGACGCGGTGATTCGCCAGATAGTATGTTGGAATCCAGTCCAGCCGCGCGCGCAAGACCCGGTCGAGCGCTCTGAGCGCCGTGACGAGTTCTATACGGTCTTTCGCCTTGCCGGCTGCCGCGATCAGGGCGTCGATGGCCTTGCTTTCCGTGCCCGGATAGTTGCGCTGCCCCGGGATTTTCGCCATCCGGGAATCATAGAGCATCTGCAGGCTGTCGTCGGTCGGCGTCGCCCCGATCGACCAATGCAGCAAGGCAAGATCGAAGTCGTAATTGCTGTGCCGCTGCTCATACTGCGCCGAATCGATTTGCCGGATCGATGCGTCGATCCCGATCGCCTTCATATTCTCGGACCAAGGGGTGTAGATGCGAACGATGCCGTCGTCCTCCGCCAGCATTTCGACCCGCAGCCGCTCACCCTTGTCGTTGACGACGAAACTGCCATCGCGCTTCCAGCCGGCCTGCGCAAGCAATCTCGAAGCCTCGCCCAGCAGCTTGCGGTCATGGCCCGAACCGTCGGAAAGGGGCTGCGTCACCGCTTCACCAAAAACCTCTGGCGGCAATTCGGCCCGGAACGGCTCCAGCAGGGCCAATTCCTCAGGCGAGGGCAGGCCTTCGGCCTTGTAATCCGACCGTTCGAAGTTCGATTGAGAACGCTCGTAGGAGCCGTAAAACAAGGCCCGCTTCATCCATTCGAAATCGAAGCACCTGGCGATCGCCCGCCGCACCCGCTCATCGCGGAATTGCGGACGACGCTGGTTCAGTGCGACGCTCTGCATGTCCGGCGTCTTCTCGCCGGGAAATTCCCGTTTGACGACCTTGCCGTCCTTCAGCGCCGGAAAGTCATATCCGGTCGCCCATACCCGTGAGGTGAATTCCTCGCGAAAATGCGTGTCGCCTTTCTTG
>NZ_RZRK01000105.1:0-11227 GCF_003997835.1 Mesorhizobium sp. M7A.F.Ca.CA.004.12.1.1 | reverse complement strand
TCTATTCCAAGGGCTGTTTTGCCGGCGGCGTCGCCATTCCCTTGGACGGTCCGACCTGGCAGGTGATGCGGCCGTCGCGCAACCGCCGCTGGGGCCATCCGGCGATGATCGCGGTAGTCGAGAAATTGTCGCGCGACGCAGCGGCCGATGGTTGGCCAGGCCTGCTGATCGGCGACATTTCGCAGCCGCGCGGCGGCCCGATGCTGACAGGACATGCCTCGCACCAGATCGGGCTCGACGCCGACATCTGGCTGACGCCGATGCCCAGCCGCCCGCTGTCGATGGCGCAGCGCGAATCGATGAGCGCCACCTTGATGGTCGATGAGAAGACCCATCTGGTGAAGGACGCGCTGTGGACGCCAGCGCACACAAGGCTTCTGAAGCGGGCGGCGAGCTACGGCCAGGTCGAGCGCATCCTGGTCAATCCGGGCATCAAGAAAAAGCTCTGCGACACCGTCAAGGGCGACCGCTTCTGGCTGCGCAAGGTCAGGCCGTTCTGGGGCCACGACTATCATTTCCACATGCGCATCGGCTGTCAGCCCGGATCGCCCGGCTGCAAGGCGCAGGAGGCGACGCCGGACGATGACGGTTGCGGCAAGCCGCTGGCCTGGTGGTTCACGCAGGAGCCCTGGCGCCCCAACAAGAACCCGGATGCGCCCAAGGCCCGCGACCTGATGACGATGGCGAACCTGCCGGGCGAATGCCGCGCGGTGCTCGACGCGCCGGGGCCGGACTCGGCCGAGGCGGCGACCTACCATGGCGGCGGCGTGCCGGTCGCGGCCGCCGCGCCCGAACCCGAAACGCCGTCATTGCCCGCCACCCCGGCCGCCGCCGGCTTGCCAAGCACGGTGAACGCCTTCACGGCGACGCCCGAGATCGGCGTGCCGCTGCCGCGACCGCGGCCGCCTGGAAACTGACGATCACGGCTTATAGCTTACAGCCTTATAGGCAGGCTCAATCGGTTCAGCGCCTCATTTTTGCGAAACCGTGGCGGTTTGGCCGCAGAGCCGGCCTCAGCGCGCCGCCGGGATCGAAAACCGTTTCCCTTTTCAAACCCATGCGCTAGTCAACGGAAGAACGGCCAGATGCCGTCGGGGGCGCCGGAGACGGACGAGAGCATGCCACGCACAGGCGACGACGACACTTTGCTGCGGTTTCCGATCCTGATCGGCGACATCGGCGGCACCAATGCGCGCTTTTCGATCGTGCTCGACGCCAATTCCGAGGCAGGCGAGCCGACCATCGTCCAGACGGCGAACTACAACACCATCGACGAGGCGATCCAGGCGGCCGTGCTCGACCGCTCGTCGGTGCGTCCCAAATCGGCGGTGCTGGCGGTGGCTGGCCCGGTCGACGGCGACGAGATCGAGCTGACCAACTGCCCCTGGATCGTCAAGCCGAGGAAAATGTTCGCCAGCCTCGGCCTGAGCGACATCGTCGTGCTCAACGATTTCGAGGCGCAGGCGCTGGCCGTCGTTGCGCTCGGCGAGGAGCACATGGAAAAGATCGGCGGCGGCACGCCGGAGCCCAATGCCGGGCGCGTCGTGCTCGGCCCCGGAACCGGGCTCGGCGTCGCCGGGCTGGTCCATGCGCTGCACCATTGGATACCGGTGCCCGGCGAGGGCGGCCATATGGACATCGGCCCGCGCACACCGCGCGATTTCGAGGTTTTTCCGCATATCGAGAAGCTCGAAGGCCGCGTTTCGGGCGAGCAGATCCTGTGCGGACGCGGTCTGGTCAATGTCTACAGGGCGGTGGCCAAGGCGGACGGCAAGCCGTCGCCCTTCACCACGCCGGCCGAGATCACTGCCGCGGCACTTGCGAAAACCGATCCGGTTGCAGTGGAAGCGCTGGAGATTTTCGTCACCTGCCTTGGGCGCACCGCAGGCGACCTTGCTCTGGTGTTCATGAGCCGCGGCGGCGTGTTCCTCACCGGTGGCATCGCGCAGAAGATCGTGCCGGCGCTGAAAGCCGGCAATTTCCGCGCCGCTTTCGAGGACAAGGCGCCGCACAGCGCGATGATGCGCACCATGCCGGTCTACGTCATCACCCACCCGCTGGCCGCACTTCTGGGCCTTGCCGCCTATGCCAGGAACCCCTTGCTGTTCGGTGTCCAGACGGAGGGCCGGCGCTGGCAGGCCTGAAAGCCAGCGAAGCGCTCGCGCCCCGCGACGAAGTTAATCAGGTGCGGGCATAGGCAATCAGGCCGCAGGGCGTTAAGAGGGGTGCCGAATTTGCAGCCCCGGTCCCACGAGGCGGAAAACCACAAAGCGCTCCCGATTTGACACTTGAAGCTCCAAACAAACAAAAAGCCCGGCCCGGCGAGGTCACAGCGGTGCTCCGCCGCATCCTCGCTGAAAACGGCAAAGAGTATCGCTGGACCTATGTCGTCGCCGTCTCTTGCCTGCTGATCGTTTCCGGCACCACCGCCTTCACGGCGTGGATCATGGCCCCGATGATCAACCAGATCTTCTACGAACGACGCGGCGATATGCTCTGGTTGATCTGCGCCGGTTTCATGGGGGCCTCCCTGCTGCGCGGCTTCGCCGGTTACGGCCAAGCAGTCGCGTTGGCCAGTATCGGCAACAATCTGGTCGCGCGCTACCAGAAGCGTAGCTTCGACCATCTGATGAAGCTCGGCGTCAACTTCTTCAACGATACGCGTTCCGGTCGGCTGGCGGCACAGGTCAGCGAGAATGTCGGCGGCGTTCGCGATCTGCTGTCGCTGACACTGACCTCCATCAGCCGCGACGCGGTCACGCTGGTCGCTCTCGTCGGCGTGATGATCTATCAGGATCCGGTGTTGTCGCTCAGCTCGCTGCTGATCGGCCCTCCACTGATCTGGGCCGTCGTCTATATCACCCGCCGACTGCGGCGTATCAACCGGGAATCCGTCCTGATCAATTCGCGGCTGAACGGGTCCGTGCAGGAAGCCACGCAAGGCATCGCCATCGTCAAGGCCTTCACCTTGGAGGCCGAGCTGGCGCGCCGCATCGGCATCATGGCGGACACGGCCGAGCAGCGTAACAACAAGATCGCCCGCGTCTCGGAGCGGCTGTCGCCGATTTCCGAGATTCTGGGCGGTCTCGCCATCACCTCCGTACTTGCCTATTCCGGCTACCGGGCGTTGTATCTTGGGCAGCCGCCGGGCGCGGTTTTCTCCTTCATCACCGCGCTGATCATGGCTTACGATCCGGCAAGACGCCTGGCGCGCACACAGGTGGGCATGGAACGTGCCCTGGTCAACGCGCGCATGATCTACGAGTTGCTCGACCTGGAGCCGAAACAGGGCGACGCACCCGATGCCGTCGAGGCGAGGATCACCACCGGCGAGGTGCGTTTCGACAATGTGACGTTCGGCTACAGCGCCGACATGCCGGTGCTTAGGGACCTGAGCTTTACCGCCGCGGCCGGCAAGGTGACGGCGATCGTCGGTGCGTCGGGCGCCGGCAAATCGACGCTGGTGGCCCTCTTGCAGCGCTTCTACGACGTCGACCGGGGCAGCATCGAGGTCGATGGCCAGGACATCTCGAAGGTAACCAAGCATTCGCTGCGGCAGTCGATCGCCTATGTGGCGCAGGCGCCCTATCTGTTCGAAGGCACGATCCGCGACAACATCCGCTACGGCCGTCTGTCGGCCACGGACGCCGAGATCGAGCAGGCGGCGAAACAGGCGGCAGCCGACGAGTTCATCCGCCAGCAGCCGCAAGGTTACGACACGCCGGTCGGCGAAGGCGGCTCGACCCTTTCCGGCGGCCAGCGCCAGCGCGTCTCGATCGCCCGCGCCATCGTGCGCCAGGCACCGATCCTGCTGCTCGACGAGGCGACATCGGCGCTCGACAACGAGGCGGAGGCGCGCGTCCAGGAAGCGCTGACCCAAGTCATGCAAGGCCGCACCACCATCGTCATAGCGCATCGGCTGTCGACGGTGGTCAATGCCGACCACATCATCGTGCTGGAAGAGGGACGGTTGGTCGAGGAAGGCACCCATGCGACGCTGATGGCCGACCCGGACAGCATCTATTCCCGCTTCCACCGCATCCAGGGCAAGAAGGGACTGGGGCTTGTCGAGGACCGCGAGCCGATCCAAACTCCGGTCCGGGCCACGCGTGCGAAGAAGACTGCTGTGAGGAGCACATGAGCGAAGCAGGCGATATGGGCCTGGTGGTGGTGGGCGCTGCCGGCCGCATGGGCCAGACGCTGATCCGCGCCATCCACACCATCCCCGGCGCGCGGGTCATCGGCGCGGTCGAGCGGGCGGGTTCGCCCTATCTGGGCAAGGACGCAGGCGAACTGGCGGGCATCGGTATCATCAACGTGCCGATCGGCGACGATCCGCTGCCGGTCTTCGCCAAGGCAGACGGCGTGCTCGACTTCACCACGCCTGCTTCGACGGTCGAATTCGCGGGCTATGCGGCGCAGGCGCGCATCGTTCACGTCATCGGCACGACCGGGTGCACGGCCGACGACAATGCGAAAATCGCGGCGGCGGCGCGCCATGCGACGATCGTCAAGTCGGGCAATATGAGCCTCGGCGTCAATCTGCTGGCGGTGCTGGTCGAGCAGGCGGCACGCGCGCTCGATGCCGACGATTTCGACATCGAGATCCTCGAAATGCACCATAAGCACAAGGTCGACGCGCCATCGGGCACAGCGCTGCTGCTGGGCGAAGCCGCCGCCGCCGGGCGTGGTATCGAGCTTTCAGGCAATGAGGTACGCGTCCGCGACGGCCACACCGGCGTGCGCAAGACAGGCTCGATCGGCTTTGCCACCCTGCGCGGCGGCTCTGTCGTCGGCGACCACAGCGTGATGCTGGCCGGCACCGGCGAGCGCATCACGCTTGCCCACCATGCCGAGGACCGCGCCATCTTCGCTCGGGGCGCCGTCAAGGCGCGCTTTGGGCGCGCGGCAAGAAGCCGGGACTGTATTCGATGCGGGACGTGCTCGGCCTCAGCTGAGCCGGCCTGATCCATAAACCTCTTTGTCTAACGCAATTCCGGGCGGAAAACCGCGTCACACTTTTCCTGGAATTGCTCTTGAAGGAGCAAACATGTCGAGAACCCTCGTGCTCGTACGCCACGGCCAGAGCGAATGGAATTTGAAGAACCTGTTCACCGGCTGGCGCGATGTCGACCTGACCGAACAGGGCCACGCCGAGGCCAAGGCCGCCGGCCAGAAGCTCAAGGCGCGCGGCCTGAAATTCGACATCGCCTTCACCTCGGCGCTGATCCGGGCGCAAAAAACCTGCCAGCACATTCTCGACGCGGTCGGCCAGAGCGACCTGAAGACCATCCGCGACCAGGCACTCAACGAGCGCGACTATGGCGACCTTTCCGGCCTCAACAAGGACGACGCCCGCAAGAAATGGGGCGAGGAGCAGGTGCATGTCTGGCGCCGCTCCTACGACGTGCCGCCGCCCGCCGGCGAAAGCCTGAAGGACACCGGCGCCCGCGTCTGGCCCTACTATCTGCACGATTTGCAGCCGCACGTGCTGCGCGGCGGCACGGTGCTGGTCGCCGCGCACGGCAACTCGCTGCGCGCGCTGATCATGGCGCTGGACGGCAAGTCGGGCGAGGAGATCGTCAAGCTGGAACTCGGCACCGGCGTGCCGGTCATCTACCAGCTCAACGCCGATTGCACCGTCGCTTCGAAGGAAGTGCTGGACGACTGAGCCGGCGAACGGAGCACCTGCGAAAAAAGCGCGTTGACAGCAATCGCTTGCCCGCTTACATGAGCCCGCACCAGCCCAGATGGCGGAATTGGTAGACGCGCACGGTTCAGGTCCGTGTTCCGCAAGGAGTGGAGGTTCGAGTCCTCTTCTGGGCACCAAATTCCCGTTTCGAACCATTCGCCGGTTCAGAAACTTAGAGAAAAAGCCCGGCTCGTCCGGGCTTTTTCTTTGCCGCCAACCTCCCCTTCCGGCCAGTCCCCTCACAAACCGCTTCAAACTCCGCGCCCGCTTCGCTACGCTCAAAACCATGGCTCAATCCACCACCCAGATATTCGGTGCCCGCCGCGACCAGGCGTTCCCCACGCTGGCCGAGGTGGACATCGACCGCATGCGCCGGTTCGGCGAGGCCAGCGCCTATGCCGCCGGCGAGCACATCATCGAAGCAGGCGATGTGGCGCCCGGTCTGATCGTCGTGCTGTCGGGCAGCGTGGACATCACCCAGGACGGCGGGCTCGGCCGGCGCGAGACGATCGTCACCCATGGCCCCGGCAGCTTTGTCGGCGAGCTGGCGCAGCTTTCGGCCCGTCCCTCGCTGGTCAATGCGCAGGCCGCCGAACCGGTGGAGGCGTTCGTCATCGCCTCGCAGCGGCTGCGCGACCTGATGGTGCAGGAGGCCAATCTCGGCGAGCGCATCATGCGGGCGCTGATCCTGCGCCGCGTCGGGCTTTTGGAGAGCGCTACCAGCGGGCCGATCATCATCGGACCCCAGGACAATGCCGACGTGTTGCGCCTGCAGGGCTTCCTCGCCCGCAGCGGCCAGCCGCATCGCGTGCTCGATTCCGGCAGCGATCCCTGCGCCAAAACCCTGGTAGAACGCTTCGAGGTCGATCCTCACCACCTGCCGATCGTGCTCTGTCCAAACGGCAGGCTGCTGATGAACCCCGGCGAAAAGGACCTCGCCCGCTGCATCGGCCTGCTGCGGCCGATCGATGCCGATACGGTCTATGACGTGGCCATCGTCGGCGCCGGCCCGGCAGGGCTGGCGGCGGCGGTCTATGCGGCCTCCGAAGGCCTATCGACGATCGTGCTCGACTGCCGCGCCTTCGGCGGACAGGCCGGTGCATCCTCGCGCATCGAGAACTATCTTGGTTTCCCCACAGGCATTACCGGCATGGCGCTGATGGCGCGCGCTTACAACCAGGCGCAGAAATTCGGCGTCGAAATGGTCATCCCGGACGAGGCGAAGCTTTTGAGCGCCGCCTCCGACGCGTCAGGCGCCCGCTATCTGCTCGATGTCGGTGATGGCGAGACGTGCGCACGCGCAGCGTGGTGATCGCCAGCGGCGCGCGCTATCGCCGCCTCGACATCGCCAATCTGGCGCGGTTCGAGGGAACGTGCGTGCATTACTGGGCGTCGCCCATTGAAGGGCGGCTTTGCGCGGACCAGGAAGTGGCGCTGGTCGGCGCCGGCAATTCGGCCGGGCAGGCGGCTGTCTACTTGGCCAGTCATGCGCGCAAAGTGGCGCTGCTGGCGCGCGGTGGCAGCCTCGATGCCAGCATGTCGCGCTACCTGGTCGAACGCATCAAGGCGCAGCCGAACATCGAGGTGCTGACCGGGACCGAAATCGAGGCGCTGGACGGCGAAGAGGGCAATCTTGGCACGGTGCGATGGCGCAACCGCGCCAGCGGCGCGGAAACGACGCGCCCGATCCGCCATCTCTTTCTCTTCATCGGCGCCGACCCGAACACCGATTGGCTGGCGAATTGCGGTGTGGCGCTGGACGCCAGGGGGTTCGTGCGCACCGGATCGGAGCTGGGATCGGCGCAGATGGAGACCAGCCGCAGCGGCGTGTTCGCCATCGGCGACGTCCGCGCCGGTTCGGTCAAACGCGTCGCGGCGGCTGTCGGCGAAGGCGCCCAGGTGGTCGCGGCATTGCATGCATATCTCGCGCGCGCGGACGCACCTCAAACAGCAGGGAGACCATGATGGATGAATGCAGGCATACGCGCGACATCAGGAAGGTGACGCCGAGCGCGCTCGGCTGCGAGGAGTGCCTGAAGAGCGGGTCGCAATGGGTGCATTTGCGGCTCTGCCGCACCTGCGGCCATGTCGGCTGCTGCGACGACTCGCCCAACCGCCACGCCACCAGGCATTTTCACGCCACCAAGCATCCGATCATCGAGGGCTACGATCCGCCGGAAGGCTGGGCATGGTGCTATGTCGACGAGGTGTTTGTCGACCTCGGCGACGACGTGACCCCGCAGAACGGCCCGATCCCGCGCTTTGTTTGAGCGGCGCCGCATGGCGACGGAATCCCGGGAAAAGCGCGATCCGTCCGGGCTTCATTGGCGGCGGTTTCCCTGCTGAACGGCCTGGCAGTCAGTCAGCGAAATACAGATATCCCAGCCACCCGGCCAGCACGATCGAGGCAGTCCAGATACAAACAATGATCACCGCCGCGTAGCGGCTCACCGGCCTGTCGGCGGCCAGCGCGGCGGTCTTTCTGTGTTCCGCCATCACCTCGGGCGGTATCATCCTGACCACGGCAAGGACGCCCAAAGGGACAAGGATGACGTCGTCGAGATAGCCGATCACCGGAATGAAATCGGGGATCAGGTCGATTGGCGACAAGGCATAGCTTGCAACACACACGGCAAGCGCCTTGGCGTACCAGGGCGTTCGGGGATCGCGAGCGGCGAGGTAGAGCGCATGCACATCGCGCTTGATCGTTCGGGCCCACTCATTCAGTGCCATCGGATGATTTTAGCGCCAAATGAAAACCGCCGATAGCGCACGCCAGGCGCCCGCCTCCGACAGCATCTCGAAGAGCCGATGACCGCCGGTCTACCGCACGGAGCCGGTGACGGTCGGGTCGATCATGCTGGGAACGGATTTGCGTTCGTTGCCGGCAAGCGCCGCTATGATCAGCAGGCTGGCAACCACCGGGACAAACAGGATGGCAACGCGAGCTTGCACGTAGAATATGGCGCGCCATTCATTGCGCTTGTCGGGGCTGTTGCTCATCATACTCACTTTGTCGTCCCCCACGCGGTGACATAGCCGCAAACAGTTAAACAACTCCTTCCGACTTCGTTAACCCGGCGGAATTGAGGCGAAATTCCCAGGCGATCCCAGAGATGGCGAGCCAGGCTTCAGTTCAGCCCGATAAGCCTGGCGCCCTGCCGGAACAGCGCCACGGCGTCCGGCTCGAAGCGGAAGGTGCCGATGAAATCGTCGGCGCAATAGTCCGGCCTTGTCTTGCGAATGGCGGCGGCGAAGCCGCGCGCCTCGTCGAGCCGTCCGGCCAGCGCCAGGCAGTGCGCGGCGATCGCCAGTATGATGGCGTGGGCGTTGGGCCGCGCCGCCGCCTTCAGCGCCCATTCGGCCGCTTCCTCGAACTGGCCGAGCCGGACATGCGCCATGGCGCGTGCGCCCAGCATGCCGAACAGCAGCGGGTCGAACGGGCTGAGATGGCGCGAATGATCCGAAGAGCCTATCGCCGCTCGCGGGTCGCCCGACTGCGAATGCACGAAGGACAGCGCGTAGTGGCCAAGCGCGAAGTTGGGGCTGAGATCGACAGCCCGCTCGAGTTCGAGCAGCGAGCCGTCCTGCTCGCCGCGCAGCCACAGCGCCCGGCCCATCGCCCAATGCGCGGCCGGATTGTGGTCGTCGACCAGCAGGCTGTGTCCGGCGCTCTCGAAGGCCAGCGCGCTTTCGCGGTCGCGGTCGCCCCAGCGCTGGAAGGCGTTCTGCCAGTGGGTGAAGGACAGGCCGGCATAGGCGCGGGCAAAGGTCGGGTCGAGCTGCAAGGCCTGGGCAAAGAAATGCCGCGCCTGTTCGTTTTCCGCCTGGGTGAAGCGGTACATGTGCCAGAGGCCGCGATGGTAGGCTTCCCAGGCGTTGAGCGAGTTGGGCGCCTTCAGCATGGCGCGGTTGCGCTCGACGGTTTCGATCTCGGCCGAGATCGAGGAGACGATACTGTTGCCGATGTCGTCGAGCACGGAAAAGATGTCATCGGGCCTGCGCTCGAAGGTCTCGGCCCAGACGATCCTGGCGCTGCGCACCTCGATTAGTTCGACGCCGACGATGAGGCGGCCAGACGGGCTGCGCACCGTGCCGGTGGCGACATAGTCGACATTCAGCCGGCGGCCGGCATCCTCGGGCGCGATGTTCTGCTCTGCCAGCGCAAACACCGATCCGCGCGCGATGACGAAGAAATCCCTGAGCTTGGCCAGGCGGGTGATGATGTCGTGGGTGAAACCGTCGGCCAATCCGCCGCGCGTGCCGCCGCTCTCCTCGACAAACGGCATCACCGCCAGCGAAGCGTGGCTGGGCTCGACCGGGCCGGGTGCGGCGGGCATGGTGGCCACCAGTGGCGATAGCGTGGACAGGCAGGCCGCCTGTGTCCGTAGCGAGGCCCCGGGCCGTTGTTCACGGATCGCCTGCCAGGCCGCGCGAAGCGGTGCGAAATCAAGCTCCTCCGACCGGAACAATCGCTCCGCCGAAGCCAGGTGCTGCTCTGCCGCGGCGACCTCGCCGCGCCCGGCCAGATTGGACAGCAGTGCTGCATGCGCACGCGTGTCGAACGGCGCCAGTTCCACCCATGTGTCGAGATGGGCGATCGCCTCGTCACTATGCGCCGGCAGGCTCGCGACAAGCCGTTCCAGCACGGCGGCATGGCAAGCGCTGAAGCGGCGGCGCTGCGCGATCAGCCAGCTGTTGAAATGCGGGCTGCGCTCGAGCTCCAGCCCGTCGAGGAAATCGCCGGCAAACAGTTTGGCCAGCGCCCGCAAGCGGCCGACATCAAGCGTGCCGATCCCTTGCGCGGCGGCGCGGCTGACCTCCAGCGCATCGACCAGGCAATCGCTCAGATCGAGTGCTACCGTGTCGCCCTGTGTCACGACCCGGTGTCGGCCCGGCGCGTCGAGTGCGCCGCGCAGCTTGCTCAGGCACCAGCGCAGCTCGCCCCTTGGATCGTTCGGCACGTCCCACAGCAGCTCGCACAGACGGCTGCGGCTGACAGGATGCGGCGCCAGCGCCAGATAGGCCAACAGAGCGCGCAGCTTGCGTGACGACGGCAACGTAACCGGCACGTCATTGCGGGAGATCGCCAGCGGTCCGAGCAGGCGCACGGAAAGGACCGGCATGTCGCCGTCCGGCCTCGATCGGCTGGATTCCACGTGCGTTTCCACGCCTGCTCCCACGCTGGCCTGTCGGCCTCTCCTGTATCACCAAACACGACACGGCGCATCCGGCAGCGGATTTCAGCGCCGGATGCAGCCATTGCCGCTGTGCGGCATGTCAGTCCTAGCGCGGCAAGGTCACCAAACCTCGTCGCCCAACCCGCCGGTTTGTAACCGGCCCGTGAAGACAAAACGCGATGACAATCAAGGAGACCAAGATGTTGCAGCAGCAGAAGATCAGAACCACGGCCGGGCGCGGCCGCTTGTTCGACAGCATTCTCGACACCGTCGGCGACACGCCGGTGGTGCGCATCAACAATCTCGGACCGGCCCACGCGACGATCTACGTCAAGGCCGAGTACTTCAATCCCGG
>NZ_RZRK01001059.1:0-1712 GCF_003997835.1 Mesorhizobium sp. M7A.F.Ca.CA.004.12.1.1 | reverse complement strand
GGCCAGTTGCGAGGAGGACGACGAACCCTTCGTGCGGCAGATGCCGGAGACGAGCGGATAATTGAAATTGCGCTCGTGCAGCATCTGGCTCTTCATCGCCGCTTCGCACTCGGCGACGGTCGACCACTTGGCCGGCGTCTCGCCGATATATTCGCAAAGCTTGGCGTCGCAGTCGCAGCCGACTATGGTCATGGCGATAAGGGCGGTCTTGATCACGGTCTTGTCCCTTCGAGATGCCCCCGGCAGCCCATTCATTTCTTCCCAGTCCTTCGCGCGCGAACAAGGCGGGATTTGGCCGCGATTGTGGAATGGGCGTGGCGGAGGCCAGGAAATGCATGATCCTGGCCGGGCGTGGCCGAAAGGCCTCAGTAGTCGTAGACGTGTTCAAGCTTGGCGCCGGCCTTGATCAGCGCCGGCAGCACGAGATGCAGCTTGCGCACGGCGACGATCATGCCGGTGCGGCGCATCGCCGGGTCGGCCGGCAGCGGATAGCTGAACAGGATGCGCATGCCTTCGGGGATGACGATCGTATCGGTGGAGAGCACGGTGACCATGATCTCGTCATTGCCGCCGATCTCGACGAAGGAGACGCCCTTGTCGATCAGGCGCGGGATCACTTCGGTGAACACCTGATAGCGCCTGGTGACGAAGATGGTGCCGTCAGCGCCCATGTCGCGTTCGAGCAAGGTGTCGGGCTCGTTGCGGGTGGCTTCGCCGACGGGTCCCTTGGCCCAGACATGGATGTCGAGCAAGGCGGGGTCCATCGTGGCAGCGAGCGCCTTGGTGATCAGGTCGGCATAGCCCTGCTTGATGGTGTCGGCGAGGCCGAAGGCGAGCTTGCGTTCGCTGGTGCGGATGGAACTGTCGCCCGGCGCCGACTGCACCGCAAACAGGCCGGCGCGCTTGTCGGCATAGGGGAACTGATACCAGGGCACCTGGTCGAGAAACCCTGCATAGTCCGCCGCCATCTTGGCCTGATAGATGTCGGCGGCGGTGCGCTTGGCCGTCGTCGCCTCGGTGATGCGGCCGACCGTGTTCTCATAGGCCCACTGCAATATATGCTCGATCGAGTGGCTGGTGCCGATGATGACCAGCATCTGGTGGTTGGCGTAGTTGAACTTATAGGGAGAACTGGCGCGGATGACCATGGCGTAGTCCTGCCAGAAGCGGCCGACATAGGACCAGTAGGGGAAGCCGCTCGGCTGGTCCTTGTCGACGAAGCCGGCATATTCGCGCGCGGCGTAGACGATCGCCCATTCCGGATAGGTGAGGAAGGTCGATTCCTCCGGCCGCTGGTAGCCTGGGATCTCGGCGCGAACCTTGTCGGCCAGCGCCTTGGGCGGCGCGCCGTCAGCAATGCCGGGCAGCGGCGTCTTGTCGAGCGACGACGTCGTCAGAAAGCCGTAGCTCAGCCCGGCGATCGGGATGAGGATGACGATGACGATCACCCAGAGGATCGTCTTGATGATGCGCTTCAGCCAGCGGAACAGGAACATGGCCAGTCAGGCCGTGGCGAAGTGTTCGTGTATGCGCCTGGCCAGCCGGAAGCCGACATAGACGGCGAAGCCACCAATGACGAGGTGCGGCAGGTTGGCGAAGAAGCGAGCCGGGAATTCGATATCGTTGAGGGAGCGGAAGCCGTTGATGAAGATACCGGCATCGAGGCAGCCGGAACCGGTGATCAGCCCGAGCACGCCGTCGAACAGGTAGAC
>NZ_RZRK01001058.1:0-1721 GCF_003997835.1 Mesorhizobium sp. M7A.F.Ca.CA.004.12.1.1 | reverse complement strand
GGTGCTGGCCGAGGCGATCCGCAGAGGCACGGCGCCAGCCGGGATTCTTCTGGAGCGGCCGGCCCCGATCCTGGCGGTGGGCGCCATCGTTGCCGAATTTCTTTACGAGATCCGCATGCCGCTGGTGGTGTGCGATATTTCGAACCTTGTCTCCGGTGATCAAATTGTTATCGGCATCGGCAAAGACGGCGGGCCGATCATCAGAGTTCACCCCGCCATCAATCCGGCAGAGCCACGCCGCCAATAGGCAGCCGCCAACGTCTCATCGCGGCCGAGCCCCAGCGTGCCGCGCCAATATTCGCGAACGACCTTGGCGGCGGTCGCTTCCGCGGCGAACCAGCCGAAGGCCGAGCCGCCTTGCGGCCACGCCACCGAGCGGACAGCCTCGGCCAGCAGTCTGTCCTCGCCCGCCGGCACGCCGTTCCTTGTCAGCCAATGCAACTCGATGCCCGTGGCATTGTTGATCGCTTGCCTTTCGCCATCATTGGCGATCTCGACGAAGGCGACGCCCTTTGTCTCGGCCGGCAGCGTCTCCAGCAGCCGCGCCAGCGCCGGCAGGCCGGTTTCGTCGGCGCCCATGACGTACCACTCCGCCTGCCGCACCGGGCGGCCGACCGGTCCCATGATGCCGACTTTCGTGCCGGGAGCTGCCCGCATGGCCCAGGCGGAGCCAACGCTCTCGCCGGGATGGACGAGGAAGTCGACATCGATGATGCCCCTGGCCACGTCCAGCGCCCGGATAGTGTAGACGCGCGCCACCGGACGCCGGTCGTCGGCGGGCCAGACCGGCAAGCCATTGCCGCCGAGCACCGGCCACAGCGGATCGGGCACCTCCCTGGTCGGAAACAGCATGCGGATATGCATGCCGCCGAATTTGGCGAAACGGCTGAGATCCTCGCCGGCCAGCCGGATGCGGCGCATGTGCGGGGTGAGGTCGCGAATATCCGTCACCACCATCTCGCGGAACTGGGCGAGGCTGGTTTCGCCTGAGAGATCGCCGGTCCAGACGATCTCGGGGTTTTCCTCCTTGGCGTAGACCTGTACGGCTGTGGCCAGCAGGTCCTTGATACGGGCGAGCCCGTCGCGGTCGGCAGCATTGGCCCGCATCACCAGCCGTTCCATGTCGAAAGAGGCCCCGCCGAAGGCAAAGCGGAAATCGATGCGCTTTCCCTCATGCGAGGCATCGGCCTCGAAGCTCCGCAGCCTGTCTGAAATGCTGTCCATGTAGTCCGGCAGACGCCTCAGGTTGAGCCGCGCCTCGCAGGCCAGTTCACGCACCGATGCTTCGTTCATTGTCAGCCTCCGATCCTGCCGGTGAGGGCCACCTTGAAGGTGCGGCCCTTGCCCTGTTCGGTTGCTGCCGAGGTCGACCATGCGCTTTGCGGGTCGGTGTAGGCGGTGTTGAAGATGTTATCGACGCCGAAATCGAGCTTGAGGTTGTCGTTGACGCGCCAGTTGGCGAAGACATTGACCAGATCGAAGGCGTCGTCGACAATCGGCACGGCGTTGGGATTGGTGCGGCTGGTGCGGGTGATCTTGCCGACGCTGAGATATTGCGCGCCGACCGTGAGCTGGTCCTCCAGCATGCGAAAGCCGATTGTGGCCGAGAAGCGGTCGAGCGGCGTGTTGTTCAGCGCCTGGCCGGAATAGACGCCGCTGACGACCTTGGCGTTGATCAGCGCACCGGCGAGGTTTACGAAACCCCAGTTGTAGTCATAGAC
>NZ_RZRK01001057.1:0-1726 GCF_003997835.1 Mesorhizobium sp. M7A.F.Ca.CA.004.12.1.1 | reverse complement strand
GGACGGAGTTCGATCATGTCAGGTTTCACGATTTCCAGACGCACGATGCTTGCCGGCTCGGCAATGCTGCTGGCCTCCACCGCAATGCCGGCACCGGGCTGGGCGCAGACGCCAAAGAAGGGCGGGCGACTGGTGCTTGCCGCCGATTCCGAACCGCGCAACCTCAACCCGGCGATCGTCGCCTCCAACGGCGTGTTCTTCATCTCCAGCAAGATCGTCGAAACGCTGGCCGAAGCCTCCTTCGACGGCAAAGACGGTCTCGCGCCACGGCTGGCGCTGAGCTGGGAAGGTGCCGCCGACGGGCTCTCGGCGACGTTCAAACTGCGCGACGGCGTCAAATGGCATGACGGCAAGCCGTTCGCCTCGGCCGACGTCGCCTTCTCGGCGCTGCAGATCTGGAAGCCGCTGCAGAATCTCGGCCGCACCGTATTCAAGGATCTGGCCAGCGTCGACACCCCCGACGATCTCACCGCCGTGTTCAAATTCGCCAAGCCGACGCCGTTCCAGCTGATCCGCAACGCGCTGCCGGCGCTGAGCAGTGTGGTGCCGAAGCACATCTATGAGGTCGGCAAGATCGAGGACAACCCGGCCAACAACGCGCCCATCGGCACCGGACCGTTCAAATTCGGCGAGTACAAGGCCGGCCAATATTACCGGCTGACCAAAAACGCCGACTACTGGGGCAAGGACGAGCCCTATCTCGACGAGATCATCTATCAAGTGCTGCCGGATCGCACGTCAGCGGCGAGCGCGCTGGAGGCCGAGGAGATCCAGCTCGCAGCCTTTTCCGCCGTGCCGCTGGCCGACCTCGACCGCATCTCCAAGGTGCCGGGCCTGAAGGTGATCTCCAAGGGTTACGAAGGGCTGACCTATCAGCTCGTCGTCGAGATCAACCATCGCCGCAAGGAACTGGCCGACCTGAAAGTGCGGCAGGCGATCGCGCATGCCATCGACAAGGATTTCGTCGTCAAGACGGTGTTCCTCGGCTATGCCGCGACAGCCACCGGTCCGGTGCCGAAGAACGATCCGCAATTCTACACCGCCGACGTGCCGACCTATGCCTTCGACGTCGCCAAGGCCAACGCGCTGCTCGACGAGGCTGGCTACAAGAAAGGCGCCGACGGCAACCGCTTTTCGCTCAAGCTGCTGCCTGCGCCCTATTTCAACGAGACCAAGCAGTTCGGCGACTATCTGCGCCAGGCGCTCGCCGCCATCGGCATCGATGCTCAGCTGGTCAACAACGACTCGGCCGCGCACATCAAGGCGGTCTACACCGACCACGCCTTCGACCTCGCTGTCGGCCCGCCGGTGTTCCGCGGCGACCCGGCGATCTCGACCACCATCCTGGTGCAGAGCGGCATTCCGGACGGCGTGCCGTTCTCCAACCAGGGCGGCTACAAGAACGACGCGCTCGATGCGCTCATCGCCAAGGCATCGGAGACGCTCGATACATCAGCCCGCACCGACCTCTACAAGGAATTCCAGAAGGAGGTGGCCACCGACCTGCCGCTGATCAACGTCGCCGAATGGAGTTTTATCAGCGTCGCGCGCGACACCGTCGGCAACATCGCCAACAACCCGCGCTGGGCGGTGTCGAACTGGGCGGACACGTATTTGGAATCGTGACAGAATTGCGCGGATGAGAGTTCGCGAAATCAGCGTAGGCGTTGAGCCCTACGAGGCCCCCCTCTGTCCTGCCGGACATCTCTCTTGGGCGACTCAGTGC
>NZ_RZRK01001056.1:0-1728 GCF_003997835.1 Mesorhizobium sp. M7A.F.Ca.CA.004.12.1.1 | reverse complement strand
GCGCCGAGGTGCTGTCCTGGCTGTTCTGGCAGATGGGCTCGGCGCCGTATCTGGGCGGCGGCTTCGGTCACTTTTATGCCTATGCGCCGGAAAAGTTCGAATATGCCATCGACCGCTTCTCGATGGAGGTGAAACGCCAGATGGATGTGCTCGACCGCCGACTGGCCGAGACCGAATATCTCGGCGGCAAGGACTATTCCATCGCCGATATGGCGGTGTGGCCCTGGTATGGCGGGCTGGCGCTCGGCCGCATGTACAATGATTCCGCCGAGTTCCTGTCCGTGCAGGAATACACACATGTTCAACGCTGGGCCAAGGCGATCGACGCACGACCGACGGTCAAGCGCGGCCGCATGGTCAACCGCGCTTTCGGCGAGCCTGCCATGCAATTGCATGAGCGCCACGACGCCAGCGATTTCGAGACCAAGACGCAGGATAGACTGGCCGCCGAATAGGCCATAGCGGGTCGCGGCAAAGGAAACCCGCCACCGACGCGACGTCGGGGCGGGTTTTCCCCAAGGTTCAGTGCTGCGGGAACCCCCTTAGTGCAGCACTTCAACGATCTGGCGGGTCTCCGGATCGACGAGGACCGTCTGGTCATTGATCACGGCGACGCGATATTTGACGTCGGGCACCTCACGCAATTCGACAGTGTCCGGCACCGAGGAGCCGAGCTTGAGTTCGACCCCCAGAAGGTTCACCGAGGCAAGCGGTTCCCTCTTGATGTATTCGCGAACGACCGTCTCCTGCTCCGGCTGGACGACGACGACGCTCTCCGCCAGCGCCGCACCAATGCCGCCCATCAGGACGACTGCGGCCGCCGCGCTTGTAAGATAAAGTTTCATGACCGTCTCCTAGTGACAATTGAATTCCGCCCTCCATAAAAACTCCACCGCTGCCATGCGGTTCCATCGAACTTCAGAATTGAAGATGTTACGTTTTCGGCTCGGATATTAATTTGTTGCTGATCATACATGCGGCAGACAGCGCGGAAATGCTTGAAAACCTGCACAAATGTGTGCGGACATTAGAGGACGAAAAATTCCTGCTGTAGTCGGATTGGCGAAGCACCTGTCGTCGCCGCGTCAAATCAGCCTCGCGTCCCTCTATCTGGACGATGGGAGCACGAAAAAGGCTCGCCCCGCCGGGAGCAGAGCGAGCCATGGCAGTTCCGATGGAGGTGGCAACCTCACCGGTACCGCTAGAGAACGCGAAGCATCATCACTTGTTCCACCTGACGGCCTGAGCTCCATGCGAAGCTGGTCGCGCATGCGCCATGTTCCCACGATAACGCTGCGCCGAAATCTCCGGCAGGGATATGCTCGGACGCTGTCTCGGTGACCAAACACCGTGGTCGCGCTGGTGGCGAGGTTCCCCGAATTGCCCGGGCGCACACGCGCGAGTGATCCTGGCTACCCGGTCTTAAAGCCGGACACCGTCGCGACGCAATGGCGGGAAGGCGTCTACCGGATCCTCGCTCGGCGCGATATCGTGCGAGCCCCTGAAGATCAGCCTCACGATGAGCACGAAGTAGCCGACCTGCAGGACAAGCAGCGTCGCTATCGTCCAGGCAAATGCCTCCCAGAAAGAGCCGGTAACCATATAGGTCCAGACCGCGACGATGATGGCCGTGGCTGACATTCCTACGAGAAACTGTCCAAAATACATGGTTTCCCAAAACCGTCGAAACCGCGGCGGTTCCGATCAGTCCCTGCCTCATTCCCATTT
>NZ_RZRK01001055.1:0-1730 GCF_003997835.1 Mesorhizobium sp. M7A.F.Ca.CA.004.12.1.1 | reverse complement strand
GCCAAAAACACCATCATCGACCAGAAACCGAGCATGCCGATCTTCGAAAACGACACCGCCCACGGAAACAGGAAGGCCACTTCCAGGTCGAAGATGATGAACAGGATCGACACCAGGTAGAAACGGATGTCGAACTTCATGCGGGCGTCGTCGAACGAGTTGAAACCGCACTCGTAGGCGGAAAGCTTTTCGGGATCGGGATTGCGGTAGGCCACCAGGAAGGGCGCGGCCAGCAGCGCCAGGCCGACAACCAGCGCCACGCCTATGAACAGGACGATGGGCAGGTATGAGCTCAAGAGTGCGTTCATGCTCGGCTTTCCGTTGGCGCAATCCACTTTGATTACAGCACCGGACCCTAATGCGGAAGCGTGACAGTTTAACCGCTGAACCGTTTTAAGGGCCTATGCTGCAACGCGGCGAGGGTTAGCGCAGCACTTCCAGCGAAGCAAGTCAAACCTTGTTCAAAACACCGACCTGGACGGCATATCGCGGCAAACTGGTCCGATCCGCTCCTGTTTGATTTCCTTCGCTTTTTACTCCACTTTTCTCTCCTGACATGGATGCAGCCAAAACCCTGCTAGCATGGGTTGGAATCAGCCATTCGACCCTCGGTCAAACACTTCAAAGTGATGCCTGCATGAAGGAAAAGATCTCGCTCCCCACGGCCCGTCGCATCGCGCTTGCCGCCCAGGGGTTTCTCGATCCCCGCCCGACCGGCACGCCCGACCGCCGGCATTTTGCCCGCACCCTCTCCCGCACCGGCCTGCTGCAGATCGATTCCGTCAGCGCGGTGGTGCGCGCTCATTATATGCCGCTCTATTCGCGCCTTGGTCCCTACCCGTTCTCGCTGCTCGACAACGCGGCCGTGACGCGTAAGCGCACGGTTTTCGAATACTGGGCGCACGAGGCGTCCTTCCTGCCGGTCGAGACCTACCCGCTGATGCGCTGGCGCATGCAGCGCGCCGAGCGCGGCGACGAAATGTATCTGGGCCTCGCCAAATGGGGCCGCGAGCACGCCGCCTATATCGAAGAGATTTACCGCCAGGTCGCCGAGCGC
Organism: Mesorhizobium sp. M7A.F.Ca.CA.004.12.1.1; assembly: GCF_003997835.1. Lineage (NCBI taxonomy): Bacteria > Pseudomonadati > Pseudomonadota > Alphaproteobacteria > Hyphomicrobiales > Phyllobacteriaceae > Mesorhizobium > Mesorhizobium sp. M7A.F.Ca.CA.004.12.1.1. The sequence goes on along the minus strand of NZ_RZRK01001055.1, from coordinate 673 downwards.
GGCCCGATTGCCGCTTCCGCGCTCGAAGGCCAGAAAGGCTCGGGCGGCTGGTGGGGCTGGAGCCACGCCAAGCATGCCTTCGAATGGCTGTTCTGGGCCGGACGCATCACCACGGCGCACCGTCGCGGGTTCGAGCGCTTCTATGATCTGCCCGAGCGCGTGCTGCCGCAGGCGGTCCTCGACCTCCCAGTGCCCACGCCTGAGGACGCGCACCGCGAATTGCTGCGCATTTCCGCCCGCGCCCACGGCGTGGCGACTTCAGGCGATTTGCGCGATTATTTCCGCCTGTCGCCGGCCGATATGAAAGGCCGGTTGGAGGAACTGGTTGAAACCGGCGAATTGCTGCCGATGCGCGTCGAAGGCTGGGACAAGCCGGCCTATCTTCACCGGGATGCCCGCCTGCCGCGCAAAGTCGAGGCCCGCGCCCTGCTGGCGCCGTTCGATCCTGTCGTCTTCGAACGCTCGCGCACAGAGCGGCTGTTCGACTTCCACTACCGCATCGAGATCTACACGCCGGCCGACAAGCGGCAATACGGCTACTATGTCCTGCCGTTCCTGCTCGGCGACAGGATCGTGGCACGCGTCGACCTCAAGGCAGATCGTCCGGCCAGCGTGCTGCGGGTCCATGCGGCCTACGCCGAGCCCAAGGCGTCACCTGAAACCGCTGCAGAAC
>NZ_RZRK01001054.1:0-1736 GCF_003997835.1 Mesorhizobium sp. M7A.F.Ca.CA.004.12.1.1 | reverse complement strand
CTTCAGGGGTCGTCGCCGATTTCGCCGGTTGGCGCTGGGTTTATCTTGTCTCGGCCGGGTTGACGCTTGTCATGGCGATGGTTCTCTACCTGATCCTGCCGCGCCACGAGGCGGAGCGGCCACGCACATCCTATCCGCGCCTGCTCGCTTCGGTGCTGCTGCTGTTCGCGCAGGAGCCGCTGCTGCGCGTGCGGGCGGTGCTGGCCATGCTGATCTTCGCCAGCTTCAACGTGCTGTGGGCGCCGCTGGTGCTGCCGTTGAGTGCTGCGCCATTTTCACTTTCGCATACCGAGATTGGGCTTTTCGGCCTTGCGGGCGTCGCCGGCGCGCTCGGTGCGCGCTGGACCGGCGGCCTCGTCGATCGCGGCCGCGGCCAGTTGGTCACCGGCTTCAGCCTGCTGCTGATGATGGCAGCCTGGCTGCCGATCGCCTTCATGGGCATGTCGCTGTGGCTGCTCGTTGCCGGCATCGTCATGCTCGATCTGGCGATCCAGGCCGTCCACGTCACCAACCAGAGCCTGATCTTCGCCCGGCGCCCGGATGCGCGCAGCCGACTGGTTGGCGGCTATATGATCTTCTACTCGGTCGGCAGTGCCCTGGGCTCCATCGCCTCGACCATGGCTTACGGTGCAATGGGCTGGAATGGCGTCTGTGTGCTTGGCGCCGGCATCGGCCTGTTGGCGCTGCTGTTCTGGGCGTTGACGCTGCGCGTCGGCAGATAGGCCTATGGCGACGGCGCGGTGTCGAGAAGCGGCTGCCAGGCCCGGAACCAGTTGCTCGCCTCGGCCTGCCATGGCCAGATGCCGTCCACAGTGGGATAGATCAGCTGGAGAACACGGAAATCCAGGCCGTCGTAGAACCAGAGGTCCCAGCCGAAATGCTCGCGGTAGTGTTCGATGTGAACGGTGCCGAATTGACAGTCGAAACCTTCGATAAAACCGGACGATCGCTGCCCTGGTTGGAAAACCTCGCCGGAGCGGACGCGGCTGCAATACTCGTTGATGATGAACTGGGAGATTTCCGGCTTCAGGCCGATGACGATGAGTTCCGGCGCCTTGAAGTTGTGCTCTATTCCAACCGAATAGGTGAAAGGCGGATCGTCGCCTTCCTCCAGCACATGCAAGATGTGGCAGCCATAGGCCTCGATATCGGCCAGCGCCTTGGCTTCATCCGGGTCAGTGGCTTCTCTACTCGGCATCGAGCTGGTTCTGGGGCGCGGCTTTCTGGAAGGCCGGCAGCGCCATGCAGGCGGCGTTGATGCGCGCGATCGTCGGGTAGGGCGTCAGATCGACGCCAAACCGGGCGTTGCTGGCAATCTGCGCGGCGAGGCAGATGTCGGCCAGGCCCGGCGCATCGCCATGGCAGAATGTACCCGTCTCCGCCGACGACGCCATGATCTTTTCAAGCGGCCGGAAACCCTCGTTCACCCAGTGGCGGAACCAGTTGGTGATGTCTTCGTCGCCGGCGCCGAACAGAGTGCGCAGCGAGGTCAGCACGCGCAGATTGTTCACCGGGTGGATGTCGCAGGCGATCATCTGCGCCAGCATTCTCACGCGTGCCCGGCCGGCCGGGTCCTTCGGCAGCAGCGGTGGTTCCGGTTTGGTCTCGTCGAGGAACTCGATGATCGCCAGCGATTGGGTCAGCAGCGTGCCGTCGCCGAGGATCAGCGCCGGCACCAGCCCTTGAGGATTGACCGCGAGATAGGCTGGTTCCAGATGCTCGCCATGGCGCAGATG
>NZ_RZRK01001053.1:0-1743 GCF_003997835.1 Mesorhizobium sp. M7A.F.Ca.CA.004.12.1.1 | reverse complement strand
ACAGGTCAATGTTCTCGCCAACCTCTTCCCGTCGCCGTCACAAAGACCTTCGATCCCAGAAGATCGACAAAAGATTCGAACCTTTTTCCTGGCTGCGACGACAGATGATCAAGAGGCGGATGGATCGCCTCGGTCAACGAAGCAAGGAGATCGTCATGTTCAAGAACACACTCGTTTCCGGCCTTATCGCCACCGCCGTCGCCGCCGCCACGCTGGCCGGCACCGTGCAGCCTTCGGCCGCTCACAGCCATCACCACAATCACGGTCTCGGTATCGGCATTGCCGCCGGCGTCGGCGGCTTTGTCCTCGGCAGCCTGCTCGCCCAGCCGCGCACCGTCTATGTCGACGAAGGCGGCGGCTCGTGGCATGTCCGCCGCTGCTACGATCGTTATGCCAGCTACGACGCGGACTCCGATACCTATCTCGGCCGCGACGGATACCGCCACTACTGCCGTCTTTAGAGGGGAGGACCGTTTCAGCAACAGAGGGGCCCATGCGAGCCCCTCTTCTGCTGTCTGGATGGTAGCGGTGCGTGCTCCACCGGCCGATTCAGCGCAGAAAGGATTGGCCTGGGCGGCAGACCGGGCGGTGTACAGAGATTTTCCGAGCGTCTATTCTGACCGCGAAACGCGGGGAGAGACCTTTGGACGAGCAGGACCCCAGGGAAGATCTGGTCGAAACGGTTTTCCGCAACGGCACCGTCACTGCCGTCGGCATCCTGCTGGCGTTTTCGCTGGGCTTCATCACGCATTGGGCCGCCAACCCGATCCCGTGGCAGACCTACCATCTTGTCGCCGTCCTGCCGATCCTGGCCGGCATTGCCTTGCAGATGCGGGCGCTCTCGCTGCTGCTCGACACGAAATGCCTGCAACGGCGCATCTATGAACGCGCCAACCGCATCTTCATGGCCGGCCTGATATTCACCGCCTGTGGCGTCGGCATGGCCATCCTTCTCGATTTCTTTGATATCGCGACCAGGAGCGCGCTGCCCGGGACGGGCTGATCAGCCGGCTCGCACGCCGCCGATCATCCTGGTCACCTCGGCGGCGGCATCGCGCACCAGCGGGCCGATCTCGGCCAACCGCTCCGGCGTCACCCGCACCGTTGGTCCCGACACCGAGACGCCGCCGATCGGCTCGCCGAATTCATTGAAGATGGCGGCTGCCACGCAGCGCATGCCGGGGTGCCGCTCCTCGTCGTCGACCGACCAGCCGCGCAGCTTGATCCGCGCCAGATCGTGGGCAAGCGACGAAATGTCGGACAGCGTCCTCTCCGTGAAGCGCTGCAGGCCTGCCTTGCGCAGGATGCTTCCGACGCGCTCCGGCTCGAGATGCGCCAGCACCGCCTTGCCGATGCCCGACGCATGGAAGGGACTGCGTGTGCCCGGACGGAAGAAGGCGCGGATCGCCTGGTGCGTCTCGACCTGGCTGACGAAGACCACGCAATCGTCCTCGGCGACGCCGAGATTGGCGGTCTCGCCGGTTCTTTCCATCAGCTCTTGCATGACCACACGCGCGCGGTCGACCAGCTTGCGGCGCCGCAGGAAGGCCGCGCCCATGCGGTAGGTCTCGACGCCGATCGACCACAGCTGGTCTGATGTGTCGAATTCGACCATGCCGTGGTTTTGCAGCGTCGTCAGCATGCGGTAGGCGGTGGAGGCGGCAAGGCCGCTTTGTGCCGATATCTCGCTCAGCGACAGGCCGCTGCCTTCCGCGACAATGGCCAGGATGCGCAGTGCCCTGT
>NZ_RZRK01001052.1:0-1748 GCF_003997835.1 Mesorhizobium sp. M7A.F.Ca.CA.004.12.1.1 | reverse complement strand
GGCCTGCCGGTGTCGCTGACACCCGCGGACAAGGCGCCACGACACTGGTTTCCGCAGCTGTCGATCAGCGTGCTGGAACCTATGACCATCGCCGAACTGGTGGCGCGGAACCCCGATCAGGCCTCGAACACCAACGCGCTGTTCGACCGTGTCGCCGAGGCGCGGCTCTTCGGCACCAACCTCGATCGTGGCCTGTTCCTGGCCATGCGCGATGCCGCCGACCGCGTCGGCGCTTCGCATACCATCATCGAGGACGTGATCTCCGGGGCGCTGACCTACCGCAAGCTGTTCATCGGCGCCCGCGTCCTGGGCAGGCGCTTTGAGGCGGTGACGGCTCCGGGCGAGGCGGTCGGCGTGATGCTGCCCAATGCCAACGGCGTCGTGCTGTCGCTCACCGGCCTTCTGTCGGCCGGCCGGGTGGCGGCGATGATCAACTATACGGCCGGACCGGCGAGCGTCACCGCGGCCGTGCGCACGGCGGTGATAAGGACCGTGATTTCCTCCCGCGCATTCGTCGAGAAGGCCGATCTGGCCGATATCGTCGCGGCGGTCGAAAAAGGCGGCGCCAAGCTGCTGTGGCTGGAGGATGTGCGGGAGAGCGTTACCGCGCTGGACAAGCTTGCCGCCGCTCTGCTGTGGCGCTGGCCGCTGCAGCGGCAGGATGCGGCCAAGCCGGCCGTGATTCTGTTTACTTCGGGCTCGGAAGGCACGCCGAAGGCGGTCGTGCTGTCGCACAAGAACCTGTACGCCAACGCCATGCAGGCCGAGGCGCGGATCACCATCTCGCCGGCCGACATCCTGCTCAACGTGCTGCCGGTGTTCCACTCCTTCGGCCTGACGGGCGGCACCATCCTGCCGCTGGTCACCGGGGTAAAGCTGTTCCTCTACCCCTCGCCGCTGCACTACAAGATCATCCCCGAGGTGGCGCGCAAGGTGAAGCCGACCATTATGTTCGGCACCGACACGTTCCTCGCCAACTATGCGCGCACCGCCAAGGACGGCGATTTTTCCAGCCTGCGCTTCGTCGTCGCCGGCGCCGAGGCGGTGAAGCCGGAAACCCGCCGCGTCTATCGCGAGCGCTTCCAGGCCGAGATCATCGAAGGTTTCGGGCTGACCGAGGCGGCACCGGTGGTTGCCGTCAACACGGCAATCCATGGCCGCGACGGCACGGTCGGCCGGCTGCTGCCTGCCATGCGCATGAAGCTGGAGCCGGTCGAGGGCATCTCCGACGCCGGCCAATTGTGGCTCGACGGGCCGAACCTGATGATGGGCTACATGACGTCGGACCGCCCCGGTGAGTTGCAGCCGCTGACCGGCTGGCACGATACCGGCGACATCGTCGCCGTCGACCGCGAGGGCTTCATCACCATTCGCGGCCGCGCCAAGCGCTTCGCCAAGATCGCCGGCGAGATGGTGTCGCTGGGGGCGGTCGAGATGCTGGTGCAGTCGCTGTGGCCGGAGGAGCGCCACGCGGCTGTGGCGGTGCCGGACAAGAGACGCGGCGAGCGCATCGTGCTGGTCACCACCGCCGACGATGCCAATCCCGACGAGCTGCGCAAATTCGGCAAACAGGCGGGCGCCGCCGAACTGATGGTGCCGAACGACATCGTCAAGGTGGAGGAAATCCCGGTGCTGGGTTCCGGCAAGACCGACTATGTGTCGACGAGGAAATTGGCGATCGACAGGCTGGGGCTCGGCGTCGCGGCCTGAGTCAGATCAAGCACTTCTGCGAATTTTCTAACCTATAT
>NZ_RZRK01001051.1:0-1748 GCF_003997835.1 Mesorhizobium sp. M7A.F.Ca.CA.004.12.1.1 | reverse complement strand
GCGCTCTACGGCGCCCCCCTCTGGCCTGCTGGCCATCTCCCCCTCAAGGGGGGAGATCAGCTTTCGGCACGGCCTTCGCCAATCACCAACGTTGAAAAGAGTGCGGCGGCGTCAAAGCTGCCAATCTCCCCACTTGAGGGGGAGATGGCCGGCAGGCCAGAGGGGGGTGTCTTGGCGCCCACATTCCAATCCGGAGGAACGAAGTGGGCTCGCTGAACATCGAGAACGTGAAGAAGGCCTTTGGGCCGGTCGAGGTGCTGAAGGGCATCAACCTCGAAGTGAACGACGGCGAGTTCGTTGTCTTCGTCGGCCCCTCCGGCTGCGGTAAGTCGACCTTGCTCAGGGTCATTGCCGGACTGGAGGATTCGACCTCGGGCCGTGTTGTGATCGACGGCGCGGACGTCTCGGCCACGCCGCCGGCCAAGCGCGGCATCGCCATGGTGTTCCAGACCTATGCGCTCTACCCGCATCTGACGGTGAAGAACAATATGGGCCTTGGCCTCAAGCAGGCCGGCACGCCCGCCCCGGAGATCGAGCGCCGCATCGGCATCGCCTCGTCGATGCTGTCGCTGGAGCCCTATCTCGAAAGGCGGCCGGCCGAACTCTCCGGCGGCCAGCGTCAGCGCGTCGCCATCGGCCGCGCCGTGGTGCGCGAACCCAAGCTTTTTCTCTTCGACGAGCCATTGTCCAACCTCGATGCGGCACTGCGCGTCAACACAAGGCTGGAGATCGCGCAGCTGCATCGCCGGCTGAAGGCAACGATGATCTACGTCACCCACGACCAGGTCGAGGCGATGACGCTGGCCGACAAGATCGTGGTGCTCAACGCAGGGAAAATCGAGCAGATCGGTGGCCCGATGGAGCTCTACAATTCGCCGGCAAATGAGTTCGTCGCCGGCTTCATAGGCTCACCGAAGATGAATTTCGTCGACGGCGCCAGGCTTGGCGAAACCGCCAAGACCATCGGCGTGCGGCCGGAACATTTGACCGTCGATCCGAAATCCGGCGCCTGGAAGGGAACGGTGGTGCACGCCGAGCACCTCGGCGCCGACACCAACCTTTATCTCGATTGCGAGAAGGCCGGTCTGATTACCGTGCGGATTTTCGGTGTTTATGATGCCGAGCCGGGTGCGACGCTGTATGCGACGCCGGATCCGGGGAAGACGTATCGGTTTGGTGCGGATGGGAAAGTGCTGAAGTAGCGCGGCGGCGCACCCCCCTCACCCAGCCTCCGCTTCGCTCGGCTGACCTCTCCCCGAGGGGAGAGGAGATTGTCAGCGCCGCCGCTCACCTCTTCTCCCCAGCGGGGAGAAGGTGGCCGCGAAGCGGCCGGATGAGGGGGCAGCGCTGACCCCGAAATGTAGTGCCTACAAATCAGCCTTGAACGTCTGCTTCTGCTGGCCCAGGCCCTCGATTCCCAGCTCCACCACATCGCCGGCCTTCAAGAACACCGGCGGCTTCATGCCCAGCCCGACGCCGGGCGGCGTGCCGGTGGAGATGATGTCGCCGGGGTGCAGCGACATGAACTGGCTGAGATAGGAAACCAGATACTTGACGCCATAGACCATGGTCTTGGTCGAGCCGTTCTGCATCGTCTTGCCGTTGACCGTCAGCCACATTTTGAGGTTCTGCGGATCGGCCACTTCGTCCTTGGTTACCAGCCATGGGCCGGTCGGGCCGAACGTGTCGCAGCTCTTGCCCTTGGTCCACTGGCCCTGCCGCTCGGCCTGGAAGGCGCGCTCGGAGAC
>NZ_RZRK01001050.1:0-1755 GCF_003997835.1 Mesorhizobium sp. M7A.F.Ca.CA.004.12.1.1 | reverse complement strand
GCTCAGGGATTACGCCGGACGTCAGGACGCGGTGCCTTTCATCAGGGCGGCCGCAATCGATGCGCTTGCCCGCAACGGCGGGTTCCGGTTTGGTGAGTTCTTTGCCCGCGCGGCCGGCGATCCGTCGCCGGAGGTTACCGCAGCCGCATTGCGGGCACTCGGCCTGACCGGACATGCCAATGCGCCGGCCATCCTGATCAAGGCGATGGAAAATGGCGGCTGGGATGTACGCGCCGACGCTGCCGACGCGGCGGGCCGCCTCGGCCTGTCTGAACTCGCCGCGCCCCTCGCGCAGCTTATGGACGACGAGGCATGGACTGTGCGCTACGCCGCTGCCAACGCGCTCCGCTCGTTCGGCCAGAAGGGAGAGCAGGTGCTGCGCGAGATCGCCGCCAGCGACGTCTCGCGCAGGCAGCGCACGGCCTCGCTGATCCTCGCCGAGGGGCCAGCCACCTGATGTTCGACTGGAGCCAAGAGATCGTTCTGGGGGCCTCCATCCTGTCCTGGTTCATCATCGGGGCGGGGCTGGCGCAGACGGCGATCTACCTGCTGCAGCTCATCATCGCCGCCTACGCCCTGTCCAAGCGCCCGCCGGTCGCGCGTTCGGCTCTGCTGTGGCACCGCTATGGCGACGTAGCGCCGCCGATCGCGCTGCTGGTGCCCGCCTACAATGAGGAAGTGAATGTGGTCGAGAGCGTGCACTCGATGCTGGCGCTCGAATATCCGAATTTCGAGGTCATCGTCATCAACGACGGCTCGAAGGATCAGACTCTGCAGCGCCTTATCGAAGGCTTCAAACTGGTGAAATTCCACCGACCCTATGAGGAGGCCCTGACACACAAGCCGATCCGCGGCCTCTATTCCTCGCCGATGACAGAACGGCTGTTCGTGGTCGACAAGGAAAATGGCGGCAAGGCCGATGCCCAGAATGCCGGCGTCAATGTCTGCCGCGCGCCTCTCTTTTGTGTGATCGACGGCGACTCCATCCTCGAGCCCGACGCACTGATGCGCGCGGCCCAGCCCTTCATCGACGATCCCGAGCGCACCATCGCCGTCGGCGGCACGATCCGCATCGCCAACGGATCGAGGATCGAAGCGGGCAGGGTGCGCGAGATCCGCCTGCCCAGCCGGTTGCTGGCACTGTTCCAAGTGGTCGAATATCTGCGGGCCTTCCTTATGGCACGGCTGGCCTGGAGCCGCATCAACACGTTGATGCTGGTGTCCGGCGCCTTCGGCGTGTTCCGCCGCGCCGAAGTGGTGGCGGTTGGCGGCTTCACCAAGGGATCGATGGGCGAGGACATGGACCTTGTGATCAAGCTGCATCGCCACATGATGGACACCAAACGCAAATACCGCATCCAGTTCATTCCGGAGCCGGTGTGCTGGACAGAAGCACCCGAGTCACTGCGCGTTCTGGCCAGGCAACGCACGCGCTGGCAGCGCGGTGCGCTCGAGTGCTTCTTCCGCTACCGCTCCATGCTCTTCAACCCCCGCTATGGGCGGGTCGGCTTCCTCGGATTTGGTCACATACTGATTGTCGATGTGCTTGGGCCCATATCGGAGGTGCTGGGCTATGTGCTGATCCCGGCCTTTTGGCTACTCGGCATCCTCTCGACCGAATATCTCTTGGCATTCACGTCGCTGGTTTTCACCTACGGCGTTTGCGTGAGCGTGTGTTCGCTGGTTCTCGAAGAAGCCGAGCTTCAGCGTTTTCCGCGCGCGCGGGACCTTGCCGTACTCACGGCCGTGGCGGTG